>CAXNFL010000089.1:0-7854 GCA_964201555.1 Kiritimatiellia bacterium | reverse complement strand
GCTCAGGTCGCGAAGCTCTTTTCCGCCCGCCCGCGCCCTGTTTTCAACGTCCTGGAACCGGCGGACAAACTTAGCGATGGCTTGATGAAGCACCTGCTCCGCCTGGAGTTTCCGGAACCGGGTCAGGTTGACGACGGCAAACAGGAGGTCGCCGATTTCCTCGCTGACCCGCGTCTCATCCCCCGACGCGATCGCGGCCTTCACTTCGGCCAGCTCTTCTTCCACCTTGTCCATCACGCCCTGGATATCCGGCCAATCGAAGCCGACCCGCGCCGCCCGCGACTGGATCTGCTGGGCGCGTTGCAAGGCCGGCATGCTGCGAGGCACGCCCTCCACCGCGGAGCGGGGTTTCTCGGCCCCCTTCTCCTTCGCCTTGATCGCGTCCCAGTTGCGAAGCACCTCGCCGGCGCCCGTCACCTGCACATCGCCAAACACGTGGGGATGCCGGCGAACCAGCTTGGTTCGAATCGCCTCGGCCACATCCTTGAACTGGAACTCGCCCCTCTCCGCCCGGATCTGGGTTTGGAAAACGATCTGCAACAGCAGGTCGCCCAGCTCCTCCAGGTGATGGGCCGAATCATCCGCGTCCAAGGCGTCGATCACCTCGTAGCACTCCTCCACCAGGAAGCCTTTCAAGGTCTCCAGGGTCTGCTCCGCATCCCAGGGGCAGCCGTCCTTGCCGCGCAACCGCGCCATGACGCCCAGCAACTCATCCATTTCACGCATGATTCAACCCCTGCTTAACGCAGCATCAGCTCGCGGAACACGCCCGTCATCTCGCCGATCAGGTCCGACGCCATCAGCGTATGCTGCGACCCCCGCAGCGCCACGCTGTCGCCCGCATGGCCGTGTATATAAACCGCCGCGCGGGCCGCATCGAAGGGCTCCAGCCCCTGCGCCAGCAGGCTCACCAGCAGCCCCGTCAGCACGTCGCCCGTCCCGCCCGTGGCCATGCCGGGATTGCCGCTCATGTTCATGTGCACCGACCGGCCGGGTGCGCCCACCAGGGTTCCCGCGCCTTTCAAAATCACCGTCGCGTTCGACTTCTCAACCGCCTTCAGCAGGGTCGCCTCGCGTTCCTCCTGCACCACGGCGGCGGAGCAGCCCAGGAGGCGGCCCAGCTCGCCCGGGTGCGGCGTCAGCACCACCGGCGCCTTCGCCTTGGCCAGCAGGCCCATCTGGCCGGCCAATACGTTCAACGCGTCGGCATCCAGCACCACCGGAACCGTGCTCTCCGCCAACACCCGAAGGACCAGCTCCCGGGTCGCCGGATGTGGCGTCATGCCCGGCCCCAGCAGAATCGCGGAAAACTCGTGAAGGCGCGGCTTGATCAAATCCCAGGCTTCCGCCGCCAGCGAGCCGGTATCCGTCATGGGCGCGCCGCGGACAATGGCCTCCGGAATGAAGCCCGCCACGGTTTCACGGATGACTTCCGGCACATAAACCGAAACGAGGCCGGCCCCCGAGCGCACCGCGCCCCCCAACGCCAGCCGGGGGGCGCCGGGGTAATCCTTCGAGCCGGCCAGGATCAACGCGTGCCCATAGGTGCCCTTGTGCGTCATCCGCATCCGGCGGGGCATGCAGGAGCGCAGGTCCGAGGCCGTAATCAGCTCGGTGCAAGGCTCCAGGGGCTCGATCAGCTCCCAGGGAATGCCGATGTCGATCACCTCAAGGCTGCCGGCATATTCGATGGCGCGGGGCATCAGCAGCCCCTTCTTGGGCAGGCCGATCGTCACCGTCTCATCCGCGCACACCACGTCGCCGGGAGCCGCCCCGGTGTCGGCATTCATGCCGGAGGGCATGTCGATGGAAACCACAAAGCCGCGGCTCGCATTGGAGTTGATGTAGCGGATCGCCCCCGCCGTCGGCCCTCGGGCGGGCCCCGTGACGCCGGTGCCCAGCAGGCCATCCAGGAGGATATCCCCGCCCGGCAGCTCGTTCAGGAGCCGATCCCAGTCCGCCCGCGCCGGCAGTTCGTTACACTTCACCTTGGCCGCCTTGAGCAGGCCGTGCGCGCGCAGGGCGTCGCCTTCGAGATCGCGGACCGATCCCGCCAGCCACACTTCAACTTCATATTCCTCTTCGGCCAGGTAGCGGGCCGCCACAAAGGCGTCGCCCCCGTTATTGCCGCGCCCGGCGAAGACCTGGATCAGAGGGTCGGCGAAGCCGGCGCGATCGGCCAGGTTCTGCACGGCCCGCGCCACGCCGAATCCGGCGCGGTCCATCAACAATTCGCTCCCGGTGCCGAAATCCGCGGAAAGCCGCCGGTCAATATCCCGCATCTGGGCGGCCGTTACCGTTTTCATGCTGTCACTCCTTGCCGCACGCGCCCGTCAGGATCGCCTGGGCGATCGCCTGCTGGTGCGTGTGGGATATGCTGATCAAAACCTTGCGCACGCCGATGCTGTCGGCCAGCGCCCTGCCCTGGGCGCTCAGGGTCACCGACGGCGCGCCGCTCGCCGTGTCGCGAACCACTTCGATGTCGAGCCAGCTCAGGCGCGACCCGATGCCGGTGGCAAACGCCTTGGCCACCGCCTCCTTGACGGCGAACCGCGCGGCGTAATGCATCCACGGCTGCGCCGAGGCGTCGCAATAGACTTGTTCCCCTTCAAGGAACACCCGGCGGATGAAGCGGCGGTCCCAGCGGGCCAGGGTTTCCTTGAACCGGTCCGTGTCGACCAGGTCGATGCCGATGCCGATCACGCACATGGAGCCACCCGCCGGCCGCCGGCATAGGGGCCCATGGCCCGCCGCATCTCCTCGGTGGCGCGGCGCAGGCCCGTGAAGACCGCGCGCGCCACGATGCTGTGGCCGATATTCAGGGTGTCGAGGTGGGGGATCTCCAGGATGCCGCCCAGGTTGGCCAGGTTGATGCCGTGGCCGGCGTTCACCTTCAGCCCCGCCTGGTGCGCCAGGCGGGCGCCCTGGCAGAGGCGCAGGAGCTCCCGCTCGGCGGCTTCGCCCGCGGTGTCGCAAAAGCGGCCGGTGTGCAGCTCGACCGCCGGGGCGCCGATCTCGGCCGCCGCAAGCAGCTGCGCCTCGTCCGGGTCCACAAACAGGCTGACCTCGATGCCGGCGGCCTTGAGCGCCGCCACCGTGCGGCGCAGGGATTCCTTCGCGCCCACGACATCCAGCCCCCCCTCGGTCGTCAGCTCGGCCCGCTTCTCGGGCACCAGGCAGACCTCATCGGGGTTGACCTCCAGGGCGATCTTCAGGATCGGTTCGGCGTTCGCCATCTCGAGATTCAGGGGAACGCGGAGCACCTCGCGGAGTCCGCGCACATCGGCGTCCTGGATATGGCGCCGGTCCTCGCGCAAGTGAACGGTGATGCCGTGGCAGCCCGCGGCTTCACACTCGCGGGCGGCTTCCAGGACGGACGGATAGTCCGTGCCGCGCGCCTGCCGCAAGGTGGCCACGTGGTCAATGTTGACCCCGAGTTTAAGCCGTTGTTTGACCATTCCGCATCCTCCAGTTGAACGACTTCAAGATGCGCGGAACCGCCCGAAAAGTCAATACGCCGTTCAGGAGGATCCCTTGCGGAAACCCGCCTACCGATTCAGCTTTTTCCACACGGGCTCAAGGTCGATCACCCGCTTTTCGCGCATGGCCTGGTCGATCGCCAAGGCCACGACGGCGCTTTCCAGCCCTTCGTCGCCGCCGCACGTCGGACGGGAACTCTTGACCATGCACTGAAAGAGCTCTTTCCAGATCACGCTGTCCCCGCCGCCATGCCCGTCGGCCCCGAACTCGACCACCGTCTCCTTGTCATCGCCGAGGCAGCGGTACTTCAGCATGCTCGTATACAGCTCCAGGACCAGATTGCCCTTTGTGCAGGAAAAATACATCCGCCGCTCCGGAATGACGTTGGACATCGTGGCCTGGAACATCACCTTGATGCCATTGCGGTACTCGAGGATGGCCACCTGGTTGTCCATCAAATCCTTGTCCGAGGTGAAGGGCGAAGCGACCTTGTGGGGATCGGGCCATGCGGAGAAGGTCTTCGCTCCATACCGCTTCTCGAAGGCCTTGTTCTTCGGCACAAAGAAATCGAGACTCCCAAAACCGGCAACGCGGGAGGGCACGGACGCCGCAAACCAGTTGAGCAGATCGAGGTCATGGCAGCATTTTTCAAGGATATGCGGGCCGGCCAGCTCGGTGTGCCGGCGCCAATTCGCCATGATGTACCCGCCATGTTCGGGCCGGATGTTCTCGTTGGCATCGATGCTCAGGATCGTGCCCAGTTTGCCCGATGCCAGGATCTTCTTGGCCTCCCGGTAAAGCGGAGCGAACCGAAGCACGAAACCCGTTGCGAAAAGAAGGCCCGACTTCTGGTGCGCCTTGTAGATCGTCTGGCAATCCGCAATGGAGGTGGCGAGCGGTTTTTCGGAAAACACATGCTTGCCGGCCTTGAAGCCCTCCAGGATATGCTCCTTGTGGAAAGCATTCGGGGAGAAGACCAGCACCCAATCGACACCGGGCGTGCGAATCGCCTCCTGGTAGCTGTCGCAGATCCTGATCGTCGGATCCTCCCACAGCGTCACGGCCGTCCTGGCCACATCGTTGTCCGGATCGAAAACAGCGAGAACCTGAATGCGCCGGTTTGAGTCCTTCAACAGATGCCGGGTGCAATACTGCCCCCGTCCGCCCGCGCCGATCACCGCCACGCCAATTCGCTTAAGGGAAGATGCCATCATTGCTCCTTTTGTCAAAACATGGCGGCAAGTTTAATCGAGGAGATTCCCCCTTGTCGAGCCTGCACCTTTTGGACATACGTTGAAACGGGATCGAGGCGAAAGGAACCGCCGTAAAATGCGCTGTTGACTTTCCCACGCCGAAAATCTATATTTTTCAGTCCTATTTGAAAATAACCAAGTCGACAGGTGGATCCATGGAAGCGTATGCGGTAATTCAGACCGGCGGCAAGCAGTATATGGTCAAGAAGGGTGAACTTCTGAAGATCGAGCGGCTCGATTCCGAGACGAGCAGCTCGGTGGAATTCACGAATGTCCTCGCCCTGCATGACGGCACGAGCCTCAAGATCGGCGCTCCCGAACTCGCCGGCGTCGTCGTCAAAGCCGAAGTCGTGAACCAGATTCGCGACGACAAGGTCGTTTCATTCAAGAAGCACCGCCGGAAAGGCTATTCCCGCAAGGTCGGCCATCGGCAGAGCCTGACGGTCGTGCGGATTGGCGAACTGTCCTAATTTCAATTCAAGATAGCAGGGAGACCTCACCCCATGGCGACGAAGAAAGCAAGCGGAAGTGGAAAGAACGGGCGCGATAGTCATTCCAAGCGACTGGGCGTCAAACTGTTTGGCGGCGAGGTCGTTCGGGCCGGCGGCATCATTGTGCGCCAGCGCGGCACCAAGGTCCATCCCGGCCCCAACACCAAGCGCGGCAAGGACGATACGATTTTCGCCATCGCGGATGGCACGATCAAGTTCGACAAGGACGGCTCCCGCGTGAGCGTCATCTCGGTCCAGGCGTAAGCCTGTTCCGCCGGGCGGCGCCGGGATCCCGTACGGGAATCGGGCGCCGCCTTTTGCTTTTCAGGAACCGGAGTCCAAGCCTATGAAGCTGCATAAATTCGTGGATCACGTGAAGATTTACGTGAAGGCCGGGGACGGCGGCAATGGCTGCACCAGTTTCCGCCGTGAGAAATACGTGCCCCTGGGCGGCCCCGACGGCGGCGACGGCGGCAAGGGCGGCAACATCCTGCTCCGGGCCGACTCCGACTCCGACTCCCTCCTCAAGCTCTATTTCCAGCCTCACCAGAAGGCCGGCTCCGGCGTGCCCGGCAAGGGCGCCCAGATGTACGGGCGGAACGGCGAGGACTGCATCGTCCCCGTCCCCTGCGGCACCGAGGTGTGGGATTTCACCACCGGGGTCATGGTCGCGGACCTGCTGAATCCCGGCGACACCTTCCTGGCGGCCAAGGGCGGCAACGGCGGTCTGGGCAACATCCACTTCTCCACCAGCACCGATCGGGCCCCCAAGGAGCACACGGACGGCACGGCGGGCGAGGAGCGCACCCTGCGCCTCGAGCTGAAGCTGGCCGCCGACGCGGGCCTCGTGGGCTTCCCGAACGCGGGCAAATCCTCGCTCCTCACCGCCATCAGCCACGCGCATCCCCGCATCGCCCCCTACCCCTTCACCACCCTCAACCCCATCATCGGCACGGTCGTCTATCCCGACTACGTCAAGATCAAGGTCGCCGACGTTCCCGGGATTGTGGAAGACGCGCACCTGGGCGTGGGCCTGGGCGTCGAGTTCCTGCGCCATGTCGAGCGCGCCGGCGTCCTGGTGCATGTGATCGACATGGCCGGCACCGAGGGGCGCGATCCCGTCGACGATTTCCGGAAGATCAAGAAAGAGATCAAGCTCTACAAGGAAGCCCTGCTCGAGCGGCCCTTCCTGGTCGTGGCCAATAAAATGGACGAGCCGTCCGCCGCGGAAAACCTCAAGGTCTTCAAGCGCAAGACGCGCACCAAGCCGATTGCGATCTCGTGCCTGACCGACGAGGGCATTGCGGATTTCCTGAAAATACTCCGCGAGACCGTGGAGCTGAATCGCCCGAAGAAGACCTTCAATCCCCTGGCCTGAACGCGGTCACCGCCTCCAGCGAATCCTTCCCCGCCAGCAGCATGGCCAGGCGATCCACGCCCAGCGCCACGCCTCCGCAAGGCGGCATGCCTGCGCGTAAGGCCTGCAGGAATCCCTCGTCCAGCGGATACACCACCTTGCCCAGCTTGCGGCGGGCTTCGGCGCATTCCTCAAACCGCTTCTCCTGCTCGGCCGCATCCGTCAGCTCGGTATACGCGTTCGCCAGCTCCACACCGCCCGCATAAAGCTCCCACCGCTCCGCCACGCGCGGATCCGCCGGATCCAGCCGCGCCAGCGCCGCCGCCGCCGCCGGATATCCCGTCAGCACGCAGGGCCGGTCCCTGGGCAGCGCCGGCTCAACAAGCCGCATCAGGTCCATTTCAAAGCGATCTTCGTCATAGGAGACAACCGGATCCCACCCCGCGAAACGGGTGAACGCTTCCGATACGGTAAGCACCGCCCACTCCCCGCCCACGTTGATCGGCCCGGTGGCCGCGGGAATCACCTCGCCGCCAAGGACGTCTCTCGCCGCCTGGCGGATCATCGCCTGCGCGTCGGCCAGGATGTCGCGGTTGTCCGCCCCGGCGCGATACCACTCCAGCATGGTGTATTCGGGATGATGTAAACGGCCGAATTCGCCTTGTCGGAAACAGGGCCCCATTTGGAAAAGGCGGGGATAGCCGGCCGCCAGCAGGCGCTTCATGTGCAGTTCGGGCGACGTGCGGAGCCAGGCGGAGCCGGCGGGCTCCGCGTCAATATGAAGCTCCAGGGCGGGCGTGCGCAGGCGGACAGGCGTTTCGACTTCAAGAAAGTCGTGCGCGGAAAAATAGGAGCGGATGGACGCCAGCAACCGGGCGCGGAGGTGAAGGGCCGGCCGTTTGGCGGCCAGCCCTTCCCGTTCGCCCGGCTCGCGAGCCGGATTCATTACTTCAGCACGCGTTCCACGAAGGTGCCGGTGCGGGTGTCGATCTTGATCTTCTCGTCCTGAACGACGAACAGCGGCACCGCGATTTCAAAGCCGCCTTCGATCTTGGCCGGCTTGAGCACGTTGGTGGCCGTGTTGCCGCGGGCGCCGGGCTCGGTCTCGATGACCTTCTTGATCACGAAGTTGGGCAGCGTGATGTCGATCGGCTGGCCGCGGTGGAACAGGATCATGCACTCGACGTTGTCGGAGAGGAAGTACTGCTTGTCGCCCAGGATCTTCGCGGGCACGGTCACCTCTTCGAAGCGCTCGTCGGTGAAGATGAACGTG
>CAXNFL010000088.1:0-7882 GCA_964201555.1 Kiritimatiellia bacterium | reverse complement strand
TCCCCTGCGCGCCCACGCTGGTGTTCGACCATGAAAAGGGCAACCTGCTGAAGACGCTCTATATCCAGGGCATGCTGGAGCGCGGCTTCCTGGCCGCCGCCCTCATCTATGTGTCCCTCGCCCACACGGACGCGCTCATCGACAAGTTTGCCGCGGCGGCGGACGAGGTGGGCGCCGAGCTGGCGGACGCCCTGCGGCAGGGCGACCTCGAGCGGCGCCTCAAGGGCCCCCCGGCCCATACCGGCTTCAAACGTCTCATTTAACCCCAACCCGGAGTCTTGCCATGGATGTGCTGAACCTGTTTTCGCTCAAGGGAAAAGTGGCCCTCGTGACCGGCGGCGCCGGCCTCTACGGCCGCCAGCTGGTGGCCGGCATGCTCGAAGCCGGGGCCAAAACCTTTGTGGCCGCCCGCAACCTGGAGCCCCTCAAGGTCATGGAAGAAGAGGCCCGCGCCCGGGGACAGGACCTGACCGCCCTCGCCTACGACCAGGGGGAGGAGGCCTCGATCCACGGCTTGCGCGACGCCATTCTCGAAAAGGCGGGAACATGCGATGTCCTGATCAACAACGCCGTCCTGCGGCCCATGAAAAACGGCTACCAGAGCGACCTGGCCACGTTTGACCTGAGCATGAAGGTCAACGCCACGGGCCTGTTCGCCATCACCCGCGCCTTCGGCGACGCCATGGCCGAGCGCGGCGGCGGCTCGATCGTGAACATCGGCTCGATGCAGGGCATCATCGCGCCCGATCCCTGGATCTACGAGGGAACCGCCCACACGGGCTGGTATCCGGATTACTTCTTCCACAAGGCCGGCATGATCAACTTCACGCGGTTCACGGCCAGCTACTACGGCCTGAAAAACGTGCGCTGCAACTGCGTGGCGCCGGGCGGCTACCAGACCGACAAGCACGACGAGGTGTTCCTGAAGAACTACGCCCGCAAAACCATGCTCGGCCGCATGGCCAACGACAACGACCTGAAGGGCGTCGTCGTGTTCCTCGCCTCGGACGCCGCCTCCTACGTGACCGGAACCACGCTGCCGGTCGATGCCGGCTACACCGCGAAATAAGGGGCGCCATGCACACGCGAGAAACACTGGCGGCCGGGCTGGGCCGGCTGGGCGTCGCCCCCGGCGACACCCTCTTCGTCCACTCGTCCTTCAAAAGCCTGGGCCCGGTCGAGGGCGGCGCCCCCGCCGTCATCGGCGCCCTCGAGGACGCCCTGGGCCCGGACGGGCTGCTGCTCATGCCGTCGTTCAACCTGCTCCCCAAGGGCCACGAGGCCCGGGCCGACGCCTGGAACCGGGCCTCGACGCCTTCCTCCGTCGGCTGGCTGACCGAGTTCTTCCGCACGATTCCCGGCACCGTGCGGTCGGATCACTTCTCCCATTCCGTCGCGGCGCGCGGGAAGGACGCCGCCGCCTTCGTGGGCGACCACCGCAGCCTCGAGGGCTACGAGTCGCCCTGGGACCGCTCGCCCTGGGGGCGGGCCTTCGGCACGCAGTCGCCCATGCTCAAGGCCTTCCGGCGGCCCGCCGGCAAGGTCCTCATGCTGGGCGTGGACTACCACTCCTCGACCTACTGCCACGTCGTCGAAACGCTGTTCTGGGCCTGGAAGAAATCGACCCGCTACGACTACCCCTACCCGTTCATGAACCGCGAGGAGGCGGGCCTCTTCTGGGACAGCCTGGCCCGGCAGGCGCGCGGCCGGGTGGGCGACGCCGAGTGCCGCCTCTTCCCCATCCGCGCGTTCGTGGAAGCGCTCCTGGAAGCCGTCAAAGCCGATCCGAAGCGGTATTTCAAATACTACCTGGATTAAGCGCCCGTGTTTAAGCACTCCGAACCGTACCTTTTATCGAAACAAGGCTCCGACCGCGCCACGGCCTACGACTTTGCCAACAAGGCCGTCACGCGGAACGGCAAAACGCACGTGGTCTGGACCGACGCCGTGGCCGTCACCCGGGGCCGGACCTTCGATCACGCGGCCGGCGAGTGGGGTGAACCGATCACGATCGGGGAAGGGCGCGACAACCACAACAACCCCAGCCTCACGGCCGATGCGGAGGGCCGGCTGCGGATCGCCTACGGCCCCCACGGCATCTGGGACCAGCTGCAGGAGCCTGAACGATGGCCCTCGGGCAGCTTCAAGTACTCCAGGGCATCCGAGCCCGACACACTGGCGGCCTTCGAATCCGTCAGGCCCGTCGGCTACTGCGCCACGTACGCCTGCCTTCTCAACACGCGGGACGGCCGCGACGCGCTGGTGTACCGGGGCGGGGAGGCGCCGTATTCCGTCCTGTTCCAGATCCAGCGCCCGCAGGGCGGCTGGACCCAGGCCCAGGCCCTGTTCGCGCAGGCCATCAAGCCGCAGTACACCTTTTACGGGGCCAGCCTGTCGGCGGGCCCCGGGGGCGATTTGTTTGTCGCCGCCCACTTCTTTCATCACGAAACCTCGCGTTCCGAAGGCGTTGGCATTCTTCGCTCGCCCGATAACGGAGCCACCTGGCTCGACCTGAAGGGTCGTCGGATCGCGCTTCCCGCGCTCTATGGGCCCCGGGTGGCCGTGCCCTCCTTCGCCGCCGAGCACAGCCCCTTCAACGGAGGCGTGGTGGCGACGCCGGACGGCGCGCTCTGGGCCCTCGCCCACGCCAGCCAGGGCTCCCGCTACCCGCTCCGCCTCTCCCGGTGGGACGGGCGCGGCTGGGATACGATCAACCTGGACGAGGCCCTCCCCCCCGAGCGGGGCGCGTGCCGGGCCCACCTGTCGCTTGACGGCGCCGGCCGCCTGCACATCCTGGCCACGGCGGTCGACAAAACCCGCCTGGCCAAAGGCGCGGATCCGTTCGGCCATCCCAGCCTGCAGATTTTCCATCTCGGGTCCAACACGGAGAAGACGGCTTTCCAACAGCGGCTTGTCAGCGACGGCGACCCCGAGATTCCCAGCTGGAATCCGAGCCTGTCCCTGCCGGGGCCTTTCCATCCGGTTGAAAAGCCGGTGCTCCTCTTCACGAAGGGCTTGAACCAGCCCGCGGGGGAGCACGGCTGCCGCCACACGTGGAAAACGGAAGTCTACTGCGTGCTTTCCTGAGCTGGACACGGGCGCCCCCGGCCGTTACAGTGCTGACATGTCCGACGCCCCAGCCAACCTGATCCTCGTCATTTTCGGCGCCTCCGGCGATCTTACCGCGCGCATGCTGCTGCCCGCCCTGTTCGAGTTGGAGAAGGACGGCCTGCTTCCCGCGAATCTCTCCGTCCTGGGAACCGGGCGGACCCCGCTCGACGACGAGGCCTTCCGCGACCGGATTACGAAAGCCAATCCCGATCTGGCCAAACAGGACATGGGCCGGCTGCACTATCTTCCGCTCGACCCGCATGCGCCCGGTTCCTATGCGACCCTGGCCCGCCGGCTCGCCGGGCTGGACCGCGGGCCCGGCGCCTCCGGTAACTTCCTCTTCTATCTCGCCGTGCCGCCCGACCTCCACGAGCCGATCCTCCGGGGGCTGAAGGCGGCGGGATTGAATCGCCCGGCCGCCGCCGGGAACGGCTGGAGGCGCATCGTGGTCGAGAAGCCCTTCGGACACGACCTGGAGTCGGCCCGCCGCCTGAACCACCTGCTGCAGGAGGCCTTTTCGGAAACCGACATTTTCCGCATCGATCATTACCTGGGCAAGGAAACGGTCCAGAACATCCTCGTCACCCGCTTCGGCAACGGCATCTTCGAGCCCCTCTGGAACCGCAACTATATCGCGCGCGTCGAAATCACGCTGGCGGAAGAGCTGGGGGTCGAGAATCGCGGCGGCTATTACGAGCAGGCCGGCGCGCTGCGCGACATGGTTCAGAACCACCTCCTGCAGGTGCTGGCCTTCATCGCCATGGAGCCGCCCGTCGCCCCCGACGCCCACTCCATCCGGCACGAGACCCTGAAGGTGTTCCAGTCGCTGCGCCCGATGACGCCGGAGGACGTGCGGGCCTTCACCGTGCGGGGGCAGTACCTGGAGTCCACGATCCGCGGCAACCCGGTCCCGGGCTACCGCGAGGAAAACAATGTGGATCCGGAGTCGCGCACGGAAACGTTCGCCGCGCTGCGCTGCCACGTGGACAACTGGCGCTGGAGCGGCGTCCCCTTCTGCCTCCGCACGGGAAAGCGGCTGCCGACCCGCGTGACCGAGGCGGTGATCCACTTCAAGCCGAGCCCGCACACGCTCTTCCGCGGCGAATCGGGCGATCCGGGCCCCCCGAACCAGCTGATCATCCGGATCCAGCCCGACGAAGGGCTGGTGCTGAAGTTCAACCTCAAGGTGCCGGGCGCGGGCTTCAAGGCGCGCGGCGCGGGCATGGAGTTCCACTACCGGGATCTTGGCGACGCCACCCTTCCCAGCGCCTATGCGCGACTGCTGCTGGACGCCATGCAGGGCGACTCGACCCTGTACCTGCGCAACGACGAATCGGAAGCCACCTGGGCCTATATCGACCCCCTTGTGAAGGCCTGGAAGGACGACCCGGCGATCAAACTGTATGGCTATCCGGCGGGGACCTGGGGGCCTGAGGAGGCCAACGCGCTGATCGCCGTTCCCGGCGAAACGTGGCGTTTCCCCTGCAAGAACCTCTCCACGGACGATTCCTACTGCGAGCTTTAAGCAAAAGGGCTCGCCGCGCCTCTTGTTCCCGAATTTAACGCGTGAACTGGCGGATGAGGACGCCGGCCTCGAGCAGCAGGGCGCGGGTCTGGGCGCTGAACTGGTATTCCGTCTCGAACACCACCTCGCGGATGCCCGCGTTGATGATCATCTTGGCGCAGATCAGGCAGGGGCTGAGCGTCGAATACAGGACGGAATCGCGGACGGCAATGCCGTGGTAGGCGGCCTGCGTGATGGAGTTTTCCTCGGCGTGGGAGCAGACGCATTCGCCGAGGTCGGCGCCGGAGGGCGCTTCGCCGGCGCACCGCTTGCAGCCCCCCTCGAAGCAGTTCTTCACCCCGCGCGGCGTGCCGTTGTAACCGGTGGAGATGATGCGGCGGTCCCGGACGAGCAACGCGGCCACCTGGCGCCGCCGGCAGTTGCCCCGGCGGGCCACCACGTGGGCGATATCCATGAAATAGGTGTCCCAATCAGGTCGGTTGGATACGGGATCCATGTGGCGGGGGCTCCTGGTCAAAGGCGTTAACATCCCAATCCTTGATGTGCTTCACATGGCTATCCTGCGTCTGCACATGGCGGGCCACATTCAAAAGAATGCCCACCGCCACCATGGAGCTGATCATGCTCGACCCGCCCGCGCTCATGAACGGCAAGGCGAGTCCCTTGGTGGGCAGGCAGCCGGTCACCACGCCGATGTTGATGAACGCCTCCAGGGACAGCAGCATGGTCATGCCGAAAGCCAGCAGGAAGCCGAAGCGGTCGGGAGCCCGCCGGGCAATGCCCATGCCGAAAATCAGAAGCATCACGAAGAGCACCACCACGCCCAGCGTGGCCATCATGCCCAGCTCCTCCCCCAGGATGGCGAAGATGAAATCGTTATGGGCTTCGGGCAGGAAATACAGCTTCTGAACGCTCTGCATATAGCCGCCGCCCCAGATCCCCCCCAGGGCAAGGGCCGTTTCGGACTGGGTCAACTGGTAGGCGGCGTCGGGGTAGGCATCCCGGAACAAAAAGGAGAGAAACCGCATCAGGCGGACAGGATTGTGCATGACGGCCAGCGCGAAGAGCATCAGGCCCAGCACGCCGGAAGAAATCAGGTGCGACGGCCGGGTGCCGCCCAGGAACATGATGCCGGCGCCCACGGCGGCGAGCAGGAAGGTTGTCCCGTAATCGGGCTCCAGGAAAATGAAGCCCAGCATGGCGCCCAGGCAGACGAGCGGAATCACCAGACCCTGCTTGATGTTGGAGGCGAACCGCCCCTTCAACGTCATCCAGGTCGACAGCATGATGACGATGGTGAGCTTGGCGAACTCGGAAGGCTGGATGCTCATCGGCCCCAGCTGGATCCAGCGATAGCTGCCCTTGATGCATTTGCCGATATGCGGCACAAAGACGAGCATCAGGAGCAGCGCCGTGACCGCGACCAGGAGAATGTTCAGCCAGGTCTTGTGGAGCCAGTGATAGTCGAAAAAGGCGGCTCCGATACAGCCCAGGATGCCGAGAGCGAGCCAGAACATCTGTTTTTTTACGTAAAAAAACATGTCCCCGGCTTCATCCAAGCCCTTGACGCTGCTGGCGCTGGCGAGCAACAAAATGCCGATCGCCAGCAGCGCAATGACAATGAGCACCAGGGCTTTCCCGGCGTTACGCATGCCTGGTCATCTTACGTTATTACTGGGCAGGCGGGATGTTCAGCGACTGGCCGGGGGCCACCGCTTCGGAGGCCATGCCGTTGGCGCGCATGATGTCGGCCACGGTCACGGTGTACAGCATCGCGATATCCTTGAGCGTCTCGCCCGGAGCCACGAGATGCTTCTGCATCACCGGCTTCGCGGGCGCCAGGGCGGCGCCGGGAGCGGCCGGAGCCAGGGGCTTCAGCGCGGCGCCGGCGGGCGCCACGGGAGCGGCCGGAGCCAGGGGCGCAGGGCCCATGGCCGGGGCAACCGGAGCCACGCCGGGGACGGCGGAGGTGGAGTCAAAGCCGGCCACGGGGGCGATCGGCATCTGCTCGACCGGGCCGAAGGCCGGCTGCGCGGACGGCGCCGCACCCGGAACCACCAGCTTCTGGCCGATCTTGAGCTTCTTGGGATCCGTGATCTTGTTCGCCTTCATCAGGTCGTCCTGCTTGACGCCCAGCTTCTTGGCGATCTTCTCGGGATAGTCGCCCGCCACGATCACATATTCGCCGGCGGCGGCGCCGGGAGCGACCGGAGCGACAAAGGCCCCGCCCTCGGCGGCGTCCTTGTTCTCAACCGGCTTGATCGCCTTCGGCTTGGAGTGCTTCTTGGGAGCGGGCGCGTTCAGGTTGACATAGGAAGGCAGCTTGATGACCTGGCCTTCGCGGATCTTGGCGATGTTCTTGATCGAAGGATTCAGCTCCTTGATCTCGTTCATCGTGATCTTGAAGCGTTGCGCGATGGAGCCGAGCGAATCGCCCGACTTGATCGTGTAGCTCTTGGTCGCCCCGGCGGCCGGCTTGATTTCCTTGGCCGCCTTGGCTTCCTTCTTCATCGGAGGCAGCGGCTGGCTGAAAATGTCTTCGTCCTCTTCCTTGATGACCGGCCGGGGATGCGGCTTCGCCATCTTCTCGGGCATCACGTCCTTCGTGGCGGGCTTGGGCAGGACGGCCGGCTTGTCCTGGAATTGAACAGGGCCGCTGGACCCCTTGGATGTCCCGCAGCCCTGAGTCATCAGCAGGGTTCCGAGAGCCACACAATGCAGGGCGACAACGACACCGATCACGACAGGGGTTTTCATGGCCTTTCCTTCTCCGTTTCCAACTCTTGTACGAAACATATAAACCGCGCTCCTCTTTCCTCGAAATTCCTGAATTGATCAAAACTTGCACAACCCGGCGAGAGGAGAACCGTGTCCCCCTCTTTGGCCTCCCGCCAAGCCGCGCGGACCGCCAGATCCAATTCCCGGCAATCCTCAAACGGCACCCACTTCCCCCAAGCCTTTTCGAGACAAGGAGCTGTTTTGCCGATACCATATACTTTCGCGCATTTTTTGACCAGCAAATCTTTAACCCCGCCCAAATCGGTTTCCTTGAGCAGGCCGCCGGCGATCAGCCGTACCGGAAACCGGCTCATGCGCAAGGCCGCCGAAAGGGCCGTGAGATTGGTGGCCTTGGAGTCGTTGACGAAGGTCACGCCCCCCAGGATCCGCACGACCTGCATGCGGTGGGGCAGCATGACGAAGCCCGCCGCCGCCTCCTCCAGCACGGCCGGCCGCGCCCCCGCCGCC
>CAXNFL010000087.1:0-7923 GCA_964201555.1 Kiritimatiellia bacterium | reverse complement strand
GCGATACGCGGCGGCCGAGCGGCCGTCCTCGCGCACATACGCCCGAGCCAGGGCTCGCTGATATTCCGCGGCCGCGGCGGCATAATTCCCCGCCGCCCATTCGGCCGCCGCCGCATCGCGCGCAATCCGCATGGGCTCATCCATCGGCTTCACGGCGGGCCCGCGGGCGCAGCCCGAGGCGGCGGCCATCACGGCCAGCCCGGCCATCATCATCCAGTTTTTGCTTTTCACGGCTTCACCTCCGGAATCGGCAGCGCCAGGGGGTCGGGAAGCAATCCGCCCGGCGCGGTCGCATCCACGCCTTCACGGCCCTTGAACAGCCAATGATTCTGCAAGTTCTCCAGCGTCCGGCGCGTCTCACGCAAGGCGGCCTCCGTCTCGCGCAGAACCGGCCGCAAGTCGGTGGTGTCGATCTTCCGGGAGGCCGTCTGCATCAACGACCGGGACTCTTCCAGCGTCTTCTGCGTCTCCTCCACAATCTTCCTGACATCCGCCTCGTCCACCTTCCGGGTGGCCGTCTCGGTCAGCGTGTTCACCTGAGCCGCCACATGATTGATCTGGTCCATGAGGGCGGGAATCTTCTTGGCCGTGGCCTCGATCTCGGACGAAATGGACTGCACCCGGCCTCCCAGCGTCTCGTCGTTGAGAAGCGTGCCCACCAGCCCCTTGCCCTCGTGAATGCTGGTCAGGATACCGTTGACATTGGCCAGGATGCCCTGCACCTCCTCGAGCATGGGCACCACCGTCACGCGCACATCCTCCAGCGCCTGGGTAAGCTTTTCGATCACCTGCACGTCCTCGACCGACGGGATCATGGCCTCGTTCGCCATCTGGGGAAACCGGCGATCCCCGGGCGTGATCTCGACGAACGGCTCGCCCGCGATCTGGAACTTTTTCTTCACGACGGCCACGGAGTTGGTGCGCACCAGGTCGCGGAACCGGCCGCGAAGGATGTAGGTCGTCTGCAGGGCTCCGGATTCGTTCGGAACGATGTCGCCCACGCGGCCGGCGATGGCCCCCTGGATGCGGACCTCGGCGCCCTGCTGGAGGTCGAGCGCGCCCTTGGGCGGAAACACGGTGCGCAGCTCGAAATCCTTCTCGAACCAGCCCTGGGCCCGGCCGGCCAGAAACATGGCGGCCAGGAAGACCAGGACGCAGCCCAGAACCAGGGCTCCGACAAACTCATTCACGAAACGCAAGCGAGCGGGTGCCGTCATACAGTCGTCTCCTCCCGGCGGTTCCAAGTCCGGCCCCGGATCACGAATGCGATCGAGCCCAGCTGGACGGTCCGCCTGACCATTTCCACATCATGCGTAATCCACAGAAGCGCCGAACCGGCCGCGCGCGCCTCCTGCGCCATTTCAAAACAGATATCCAGCGCCGAAA
Source organism: Kiritimatiellia bacterium (assembly GCA_964201555.1). GTDB lineage: Bacteria > Verrucomicrobiota > Kiritimatiellia > CAIKKV01 > CAIKKV01 > CAIKKV01. The sequence continues at coordinate 6,537 of CAXNFL010000087.1, read as the reverse complement.
GCGGCAGGTCCAGCTCCGGCCGCTCCAGGATCACCAGATCCCTCCGGAAGGCCAGGGCGCGTATCCATTCAAAGATGCGCAGTTCGCGGCGGCGGAAATCGACCGGCCGGCCGGGGGGCACGCCATCGAACCCGAAGCGGCGGGCCAGGTCCCGGATGCGCGATTCGGGATTGCTCACGGACCCGGATGGATGGGTATGGCAGGCCAGCGTCATGTTTTCCAGCACGCTCAGATTGTAGACCCACCCGTGAAAATCGAACAGCCGACCGATATCGCCCCGGTTCCGGGCCTGATCGAACGGTGACAGCTGGCGCCAATCCCGCCCCTTGAAAAGAACCTGCCCCTGATCGCAGGGAATAAGGCCTTCGGCCGCATCGGCAAGCGGCGGGGTGTCGTCGCCTTCCTCGCGGAGGTCGCTCGGCTGGTCCGCCTGCACCACGACCGACGCGCCGGCTTCCAGCCTGAACGAAACATCCAGGAGCGCCCGTCCGGGCTGATCGGGCGAACGCAGATCAGCGGCTTCAAATTGCAGAATGGGCTCAGCCATACGTCACCGCCGAGATCAGCGCCGAGATAAACACCAGGGCCAGCGTGGCGCGGACCACGGCCCGCGTGGTGGCCTGCGGAATCTCGGTCATATTGCCCCGGATGCCGAGCCCTTCGGAGCACGCGATGGCCGCCGTGGCCATGCCGGGAATCAAGGTCTTGCAGAGGAAGCTCGGCACGTCGGCCTTCCCCATCGCCATCAGCACGTTATGCGCGAAGATGGAGGGAGCGGGCGTAAGGCCGAGCATGGCGCCGAAGATATACCCGAACGTGAAGGCGACGATGACAAAGATCACCGTGAGGCAGAAGACGGAAATCCCCGCGCCCACCACCCGGGGCATGACGAGGTAGATCATGGGGTCGAGCCCCTGGGCATCCAGGACCTTCACATCGCCGTTCACCCGCATGCTGGCCATTTCGGCCGCAATGGCGGCGCCGCTGCGTCCGATCATCACAAAATTGACCAGGAGCGGTGACAGCTCCCTCATAAGAATCAGCACCAGCACGGAGCCGCTCAGGGAAGCCGTGCCGGTCATGGCTGAAATCATCTGGGCCTGGATGACGGCCATCACGCCAACAAGGGCCGCTATCAGGGAGATGAACGGAATGCCCTGGTAAGCCGTATAATAGACCTGCCGGCTGAGCACCTTCAGCAGCGGCGGGTTCCACACCCGGGGCTGAACCGCGAGCGACAGGCTGGCGCAGATCAAACCCGTCACATACGGCAGCATGCGCAGCCGTTCGAGAGTCGTTCGTCCGATGGAACCCAGAAAAGACATCCGGTCTCCTGCTCCTGCTTAACCCGTCACTCCGGGGGCAGCCGGCGAAGGGCGTCCACGGCCGCCGCCGTCTCCGCCGCCCGTTTGCTGGCGCCCGTTCCCTGACCCATTTCCCGCTCCCCCGCCCGCACCTCCACGCGAAACGCGCGGGCGTGGCGTGGACCTTCCTCGGAGAGAATGACATAAAACGGGGAAACCTTCCAGCGTTGTTGACAGAGCTGCTGGAGCCGCCCCTTGGGATTGGCTTCGGCCTCGGCCGCCTCGCCCGGCACCAGCTGCGGCACAAAGAGATGGCGGAAGATGGCGTCGGCCGCCTTCAGCCCCCCATCCAGGAACGCCGCGCCCAGGATGGACTCCAGCATATCGGCCAGATTCGAAGGCCGCGTGCGGCCGCCGGTCAGCTCCTCGCCCTTGCCCAGCTTGAGCCGGGCCCCCAAGTCCATTTGAGCCGCAATGCCCGCCAGGGCGGCGCCGCTGGTCAGGCGGCTGCGCGCGGCCGTCAGCACGCCTTCATCCTCGCCGGGGAACCGCTCATAGAGGTAGGCCGCCGCGACGAGGCCCAGGACCGCATCCCCGAGGAACTCCAGGCGCTGGTTATCGGACCCCGCATCCGCTCCCTTTTCAAAGCGGAACGACCGGTGCAGAAAGGCCTCTTCCAACCGCGCCCGATTGCGGAAATGGTAGCCAAGTTCCTTTTCCAGCTCGCGGTACGGGTTCTGCCTGAATAAACCGATCATCGTGACTCCCTCTCTCAAGCCCGGGGATGAAACTGCGCGTGAACCGACTTGAGCCGATTCGAGTCCACGTGCGTGTAAATCTGGGTGGTGGCAATATCGGCATGACCCAGCATCTCCTGGATCACCCGCAACGGGGCCCCGTTGGCCAGCAGATGCGTGGCGAACGAATGGCGGAGGACATGCGGGTGCAGCGGCTTGCTGAGCCCGGCCTGAAGCGCCCGGTCGCGAATCACCTTCCAAAGCCCCATGCGGGACAGGCGGCCCCCCCGGGCATTCAGGAAAACCTCCCGCGTCTCCGGCTGGGGCTTGAAGGCGGGCCGTCCCGCCGTCAAATACCTCAGCAGCGATTCCCCGGCCTTCTGGCCAAAGGGAATCACCCGCATTTTGTTGCCCTTGCCGAGGCATCGGACAAACCCCTCCTCCGATCGCACCTCCTCGAGCGCCAACCCCGCCAGCTCCGAAACCCGCATGCCGGTGGCGTAGAACAGCTCCAGGATGGCGCGGTCGCGCAGATCGCCCTTGCTGTCGCCGTCCGCGGCGAGCAGCAGGCGGTCCACCTCGCGCATCGTCAGCGCTTCGGGAAGAACCTTCCAGAGCCGGGGCGACTCCATCACTTCGGTCACATTTTTGGCGAGCACGCCCTCGCGCTGCATGAAGCGGAAGAGCACCTTGATCGCCACAAGCCGGCGTGACAGCGTGGACGACGAGGCGCCCTGCTCCTTCTCGTGGTGCAAAAAGTCCAGCACATCCCGGCGGGTAATGGCATTAAGCCCCTCCCGGCGCGCGCCCATGAACATCCCGAAGCGGCGAATATCGGAGGCATAGGCCTGACGGGTATTGGCGCTCAGCCCCTCTTCAAGGGCGAGCGTGTCGACATACTGCTCCAGCAGGGCCTGCATGGGCGGCCGTCCTCCCGCGGCAGTTCAGGGAAGCCGGCGAGGCTGGGGAACGGTTTCCCCGTCGCGTTTCGCGGGTATCTCATTGGCGCCGAATCCGGCGGTGGCAATGGCATACTCGATATTTTTGCGAGCCAGCTTCATGCTGTCGTATTTCACGGTCATCGAGCCGGTGCCGGAAAAGGCGATCGTCTCATCGAACACGCCGTCGAGCTTGGCGACGGCATTCGAGACGGACTGGACATCCGCCGCGCCGGAAACCCCGGCGAGGGTGATCTTCACAGTCCGCAGATCCTGCTGGCGGCAACCGGACCCGAGCGCCATCGGAACCGCCACGGCGAGAAGAAAAATGAATCGTTGCATGCCCCAGAGAATAGGCGAAAAAAACCGGCTTGTCCAGAGCCGGAAAAAGATGCTCGAAACCGAGCCTTTTATATTGTTCCCGCGCGATCCTTTTGATAGAGTCAATCGAATCATTTTAAGGGGGATTTTCAGCGATATGACAGAGGATCAAACGGGGCCGACATACGACGCCAGCAACATCGTGGTACTCGAAGGCATGGAGGCCGTCCGCAAGCGGCCGGCGATGTATATTGGCGACACGGCCATCCGCGGTCTTCATCATTGCGTCTATGAAGTCGTGGACAACAGCGTCGACGAGGCGCTGGCGGGCTACTGCAACTCGGTGTCGGTCCGCATCAACGGCGACGGCTCCTGCTCCGTGACCGACAACGGCCGCGGCATCCCCGTGGACCTGATGGCCAAGGAAGGCAAGCCGGCCGTCGAGGTCGTGCTGACCACCCTGCACGCCGGCGGCAAGTTCGACAAGGCCAGCTACAAGGTCTCCGGCGGCCTGCATGGCGTGGGCGTCTCGTGCGTCAACGCCCTCAGCGAATGGCTCGAGGTGGAAGTGCGCCGCAACGGCAAGGTGCACCGCCAGCGTTACGAGCGGGGCCATCCCGTGACGCCCCTGGAGGTCATCGGCGCCACCAAGCATACCGGCACCAAGGTCACCTTCCTCCCCGATGCGGAAATCTTTTCGACCACCAAGTTCGAGTGGGACATCCTGGCCGTCCGGCTGCGCGAGCTCGCCTTCCTGAACCGCGGCATCGAAATCCAATTCGTCCAGGAGGAGCCGGCCCGCTCCGAGCTGTACAAATATGACGGCGGCATCGTCGAGTTTGTGGAGCAGCTGGACAAGGGCAAGGCCGTTATCCACAAGCCCATCTTCATCACCGAGGCCAAGGACGACCTTGTGGTTGAAATCGCCCTGCAGTACACCGACGCGTTCAGCGAAACGGTCCTCTGCTTCGCCAACAACATCAACACGATCGAGGGCGGCACCCATCTCAGCGGCTTCCGCTCGGCCCTCACCCGCACGATCAACGCCTACGCCCGGTCGGCCAAGCTCATCAAGGAAGACAAGGAGTCCATGTCGGGCGACGACGTCCGCGAGGGGCTGACCGCCGTCATCAGCGTCAAGATTCCGCAGCCCCAGTTCGAGGGGCAGACCAAGACCAAGCTCGGCAACAGCGAGGTGGAGGGCATCGTCGCCTCCATCGTCAACGACGATCTTTCCGCCTTCTTTGAGGAAAACCCGAGCGTCGCCCGCAAGATTGTGGAAATGGGCGTGCTGGCATCCCGGGCCCGGGATGCGGCGCGGCGCGCGCGCGACCTGACCCGCCGCAAGGGCGCCCTCGACAGCGCCGCCCTGCCCGGCAAGCTGGCCGATTGCTCGGAGCGCGACCCCGCCCTTTGCGAGTTGTACCTGGTCGAAGGTGACAGCGCCGGCGGCTCGGCCAAGCAGGGTCGCAATCGCGAGTTCCAGGCCATCCTGCCCCTGCGCGGCAAGGTGCTGAACGTGGAAAAGGCCCGGCTCGACAAGATCCTGAACAACAACGAAATCCGGACCCTCGTGACCGCCATCGGCGCCGGGATCGGCAAGGACGAGTTCGACGTCAGCAAGGCGCGCTACCACAAGATCATCATCATGACCGATGCCGACGTGGACGGCTCGCATATCCGCACCCTGCTGCTGACGTTCTTCTACCGCCAGATGCCCCAGCTCATCGACCGGGGCTTCATCTACCTGGCCCAGCCGCCGCTCTACAAGATCACCCGGAAGAAAAAAGAGGAATACATCCAGACCGACGACATCCTGGTGCGCCGTCTTCTGGAGCTGGGCGTTGAGGACACGACGCTCATGTCGTGCACCGGTGAAAGCAAGTCCTTCAAGGCCTCCCAGGTGCTGGACGCGCTGCAGGCCCTGACGGAAATCGAATCCATCGGGCATGCGCTGGAGCGCAAGGGCATCCCGTTCAAGGATTACCTGGGCCGCCGCCATCCGGAGACCGGCGCCTACCCCAAATACCTGGTCACGCGCAGCGACCTGACCGAGGGGGAAACCCTGCGGTACGCCTACACCGACGAGGAGCTCAAGAAAATCCGCGAGGAGATGGAGCTCCAGGCCGGACATGAGATCGAGATCGTGGGTGACAACTCGGAGGGCGAGAACGGGCTGCGGTGGATCGAAATCTACCAATCGACCCCCCTCGCCCGCATGGCCGCCCTGCTGGACCGGAAAGGCTTCTCGGTCCAGGGCTTCCTGCCCTCCGAGAAACCGATCTATCACATCATCGAGGGCGACCGGGAGCGTGTGCCGGTCTTCTCCCTCCTGGAGCTGCTCGAGCGGATCCGCGAAAACGGACGACGGGGCCTGGCCATCCAGCGTTACAAAGGTCTGGGCGAAATGAATCCCGAACAGCTGTTCGAGACGACCATGAACCCCGACAAGCGAAAGCTGCTCAAGGTGGTGCTGGAAGATGCGGCCGATGCCGACCGGATCTTCACCATCCTGATGGGCGACGAGGTCGAGCCCCGTCGCGAGTTCATCCAGTCGCACGCCCACGACGTCCGCAACCTGGACATCTAACCTTTCCCGACGGAGACTCCCATGGATACGCCCGAAACACCGACCGCGACCCCCGCCCCCGCCGCGCTTCCGCCCCTTCCGCCGACCGTCAGCCCGATCAACATCACGGAGGAGATGCAGAAGTCGTACATCGACTACTCCATGAGCGTGATCGTGGGGCGCGCCTTGCCCGACGCCCGCGACGGCATGAAGCCCGGCGCCCGCCGCATTCTGTTCTCCATGCAGCAGATGGGGCTGCACCCGGGGCGCCCCTACAAGAAATGCGCGTACATCGTCGGTGACGTGCTCGGCAAATACCACCCGCACGGCGACTCGGCCGTCTACGAAACGCTGGTCCGCATGGCCCAGTCGTTCGCCATGCGCTATCCGCTGGTGGACGGCCAGGGCAACTTCGGCAGCATCGACGGCGACAACGCGGCCGCCTACCGGTATACCGAAGCGCGGCTGCGCCAGCCGGCCGAGGAGCTGCTGGCCGACATCGAAAAAAATACCGTCAACATGGCCAAGAACTATAACGGCGAGCTCGACGAGCCGTCCGTTCTCCCGGCCCGGCTGCCCAACCTGCTGATGAACGGCAGCACCGGCATCGCCGTCGGCATGGCCACCAATATTCCGCCCCACAATCTCGGCGAACTGATCGACGCCCT
>CAXNFL010000086.1:0-7992 GCA_964201555.1 Kiritimatiellia bacterium | reverse complement strand
CAGACTGGTCGGACTCGTCAGACGTGTCAGCCGAAATTGGCGCCTCTTCAGGCTTCACCTTTTTGCGACGCGGCGGCCGCCGGACAGGCGGCAGGATCTCGGGCTCGGGAATCGTGGGCGGAAGATCGGCCGGATCGAAGGCGGCGATTTCGATATCGCCGAACTCCTCCGATTGGAGGATGCGAATTTGATGGAGGCGAACCAATTCGAGAACGGCAAGAAATGTACACGTGATTTCATTGCGGGTGACCGCCTCGCCGAACAGGTGCGCAAGGGAAAAACGATTTCCCGCCCGGGTCCGCGTAAGCAGGACCTCGATTTTGTCCGCCACAGTGAACGGGTCGTCGATAATGGTGCCGAACTCAGTCACGCTGACCCGCTTCAGGGCGTCGTTGAGGGCGGAAATCAGGTCAAATAAGCTGACCTCATCGAGCCCCAGGCCGGGCTCCGGCTCGAAGACCGGCACGTCCCCGCCCCGGTTGAACATGTTTTCCCGGGCCTGGGAAAGCGAGTCGAGATGGCGGGCGGCATCCTTGAACTTCTTGTATTCCAGAAGCTGGCGCACCAGGTCCCAGCGGGGATCGATTTCCTCTTCCTCGATCTCGGGCCGCTCTTCAACGGGAAGCAGCATGCGGCTCTTGATCATCATGAGTGTCGCAGCCATCACGATGAACTCACCGGCGATATCCAGATCCAGCATCTGCATCAGGCCCAGGTATTCGACATACTGGGTGGTGATGCGATTGATCTCGATATCGCAGATTTCGAGTTCATCCTTCTTGATCAGGTACAGGAGCAGATCCAGGGGGCCTTCAAAGACCTCCAGGTCCACCTTGTAATCAGCCTGAGTTGATGGCGCTCGAGTCGTCACACGCTTCTCCTAATCCACGCCCATCAGGCGGCGGACGCGATCCAGGGTTTTCCGGGCTTCCATCCGGGCGCGCTCGGCGCCCTTCTTCAAGATGGCATCCACGTAGTCGGGCTGGGCCGCCAGTTCGGCGCGCTTCCGGCGGAACGGCTCGAAACGGCTCCAGAAAATCTCGAAGAGCGCCTTCTTGGCGTCGCCGTACCCCATGCCGCCGGCCCGGTATCGATCGGCCAGGGCCTCCCGCTCGGCATCGGTGGCGAAAAGCCGGAAGAGCGCAAACACGTTGTCCGTGTCCGGATTCTTCGGCGACTCCAGAGGCGTGCTGTCCGTCACGATCGACATGATCCGCTTGCGGGTCTTCTTTTCCTCGCCGAAAATCTCGATCGTATTGTCGTACGACTTGGACATCTTCTGCCCGTCGACCCCGGGCACCACCGCCACGGCATCCTGGATGAACGGCTCGGGAATGGTAAAGACGTCCCCGAAAAGGTTGTTGAACCGGATGGCAATGTCGCGGGTGACCTCCAAATGCTGCTTCTGATCCTTTCCCACCGGAACCAGGTTGGACTGGTAGGCCAGGATGTCCGCCGCCATCAGGACGGGATAGGCGAACAAGCCATGCGACGGGATGATGCCCTTGTCGACCTTGTCCTTGAAGGAGTGGCAGCGCTCAAGCAGCCCCATCGTGGTGACGCAGGAAAGATACCAGGTCAGCTCGCAGACCTCGGGAACATCGCCCTGCCGGAAGAAAACGGTCCGTTCCGGATCCAGCCCGCAGGCCAGGAAATCGAGCGCCACATCGCGGGTGTTATCCCGCAGGACCTGGGGATCCGAAACCGTGGTCAACGCATGGAAATTGGCGATAAACAGGTAGGCGTCGCCCTGGCTCTGCAATTCAAGAGCGGGCTTCATCATCCCGAAATAATTACCCAGGTGCAACTTGCCCGAGGGCTGTATGCCCGATAGAATTCTCATCCCCTCTCCTTCCAGCGGACCAGCCCCGCATGTCCTTGATCCTCAAACCGTTTATCATACGCAAGACCCCCCTCGGGAAAAAGAAAAAAGTACGGCTTTTACAGACTCTTGGCGACACCCGCGATCGGGGTCCCCTGCTTCCCTTTTCAGGAAAACTCGATTGGCCGTTGACACTGATCGGGAGGCTCTGCCATACTTATCTGCTCATGATTCCGGCACACAAAACAATCCTTTTCCTCGGCGACGGCATGGCCGACGAACCGCTTGCCGAGCTGGGCGGGCGCACCCCCTTGCAGGCGGCTCGCACCCCTGCCATGGATTCCATAGCCAGGAACGGCCGCAGCGGCACCCTTTTGACCCTCCCGGCGGGCTATCCGACCTCCAGCGATGTGGCCAATATGTCCGTGCTGGGCTGCGACCTGAAAACCGAAATCTGCGGCCGCGGCCCCCTCGAAGCCGCCAGTCAGGGCATCGCCATGGGGCCCCACGACGTCTGCTTCCGCATGAACCTGGTCTCGGTGGACCCCTCCGGGGTGCTGACCGATTTCTCGGGCGGCCATATCGACCAGGCCGATGCCGAAGCCGCCATTGCCCTGCTCAACCGGTCCCTCGGCTCGAGCCAGGTGCGGTTCCATCGCGGCGTCAGCTACCGGAACCTGCTGATGCTGTCAGGCCCCGAGTTCAGCGCCACCGTTCACTGCGATAAGCCCGATGACAACCACGGCAACCCGGTGCGGGAACATCTGCCGCGCCCCGCTTCCCCCCAGGGCGAGGTTACGGCCCGGAAGCTCGCCGAGCTCATGGAGGCTGCCGCCCAGTTGCTCAAAGGGCGGGTCGCCAACGGCATCTGGCCCTGGAGCGGCGGAAAGCCCGGCTCCATGCGCAAGCTGACCGAGCGGTTCGGCATCAGCGCGGCGGTCATTTCCGCCGTCGATGTCATTAACGGCCTCGGCCGGTGCCTCGGCATGGATGTCGTCAAAGTGCCGGGCGCCACCGGCTATATCGACACCAACTACGAGGGCAAGGCCGATGCGGCGCTCGAAGCCATCCGGAGCCACGACTTCGTCTTCGTTCACGTGGAAGCCATGGACGAGGTCAGCCACGCCAAGGATTTGAAGCTCAAACTCCAGACCATCGAGGATTTCGATCGGCGGTTGATCGCCCGGGTTTTGGAAAAAGCGGGCCCGGGAATCGCGTACGCCGTCCTGCCGGATCATCCCGTTCCCCTTGCCACCGGCAAGCATACCCGCATTCCGGTCCCAGTCTCCGTCAGCAAGCCGGGCTGGAAACCGGACGGCACGCCCTCCTTCGATGAAATCGTATGCCCCAAAGGCAATTTGGGCGCATTGAAGGGCGATGAGCTGATGCGCCTGTTGTTCGGCGAGCCGAAGTTTTAACCAATCAGGCTTCGATCCGCCCGTCTTTCATCCGGATCGTCCGCATGCAGGCCCCCGCCACCTCGGCGTTGTGCGTCACAATCACCAATGTGCGGGCCTTCGATTCAGTCAAGGCGAACAGGCATTGCAGCACATGGGCGCCCGTGTGACTGTCCAAGCTGCCGGTCGGTTCGTCGGCGAACAGGACATCCGGATCGTTAACCAGCGCCCGAGCGAGGGCCACGCGCTGCTGCTCGCCGCCCGAGAGCTCCAAGGGCGTGTGATTCCAGCGATCCGCCAGCCCGACGGCTTTCAGAAGCTCCATGCTCTTGTCACGCGCCTGCGAAGTTGACCGCCCCAGCGCCATGGTGGGAAGCAGCACATTTTCCAGGACATCCAACTCGGGTAGCAGGTGATAGGACTGGAACACAAACCCGATCCGACGGGCACGAAGCGTGGTGCGGACGGGCGATGAAAGCCCGTACACATCCTGATCCTGAAGCCTCACCCGACCCGCCGTCGGATTCTGCAGACCGCCCAGGATGTGGAGCAAGGTGCTTTTCCCGGCCCCGCTGGGCCCGACAATGGCCACCCGCTCTCCCTGCTGGATCGTGAGAGACACGTCCACCAGCACCGGGAGCGTTTTCCCGGCCAGCGTGTACGCCATGCCGATGTTCTCGGCGCTTAAAAAAGAGGGTTCGCTCATTCGCTCCTCAGCGCTTCGACAGGATCCAGCCGCGCCGCCCGCCAGGCCGGAATCAGCCCCGCCAGCGTGCAGATGATGATCACGGAAAGGCCCACCACCCCGACGTCAAAGAGCGTGGTGCGCGACGGGATCTGGCTCAAGTGGTACAGTTCGCGGGGCAGCAGCTCCATCTGGAACGTGTCGGAAATCCAGCGTAAGAGGTCGTTCCGGTAGCGCAGGATCAGCATGCCGAAACCGACGCCCGCGCCAGTTCCGACGAGCCCCTGGGAAAAGCCCAGCACAAAGAAGATATTCATGATCTGATGCGTGGGGAAACCGATGGCCTTGAGGAGCCCGACCTCCTTGGTTTTCTGGACGGCCAACGTGATGAGGGTGTTGGTGATTCCGAAGGCCGCCACGACGGCGATGAAAATGAGCAGGAAGAACATGATGTTCTTCTCCACCCGAAGGGCGCCAAACAGCTGGGCGTTCTGCTCCATCCAGGTGCTCACCGTATACCCGCTCCCCAGCGCGGCCCGGATGCCGTCGGCCACGAGCCCCGCCTTTTCCGGGTTGTCCGTCATGACATTGATGGCGTGGACGCCCTCCGTCAGGCCATGCACGTCGCGCGCCGTATCCAGCGTGCAGACAAGGAAGTGCATGTCGTAATCGTACATACCGACCGAAAAGATGCCGGTCACGGTCAGTTCTTCGGGCAGCCGGATCTCGTCGCCGCTCAGGAAACTGGCCGGCGAATTGACCAGAAGCGTATCGCCCACCCGGATGCCCATGGAATCGGCCAGGTCGCGGCCCACGGTGACCTCGCCGCGATTCAGCGAAAACCGACCCGAATCCAGGCTGGTGGGAATCAGGCTGACCTTTTTTTCCAGGACAGGGTCCACGCCGCGCAGCAGCGGCGTGTACACGGTCCCCCGATGACGGATCATCACGGGGCCCTGGATGTAGGGAGCGGCGGCCTTGACGCCCGGCACCGACTCGATCGGGGCAATCAGGGATTCGGGATCACGCACGATGCCCCCTTCCGCCCCTACGGTCACATGCGAATTGAAGCCCAGGATCTTCTCCTGCCACATGTCGTCGAATCCGGTCATCACCGACAGGACAATGATGAGCAGCGCGACTCCAAGCAGCACCCCCAGCAAAGACAGAAGCGTGACTATGGAAAAATAGGAACGCTTCGGCTTCAGGTACTTAAGGGCCAGGAATAGGGAAAACGGCAGAGGTCTCATGCATCCTTCCGGGGCCTGAGCTGCGGGAACAGGACAATGTCGCGAATCGCCTCCACGCCGTTCAGGATCATGGCGAGGCGGTCAATGCCAACCCCCATGCCGCCCGCGGGCGGCATGCCATGCTCAAGCGCGGTGAGGAAATCCTCGTCGATCTTCTGCACGTCCGCGCCCGCCTGGCGCGAGAAGGCCTCCCGCTGGCGCACCGGATCGTTCATCTCGGTATAGGCGGGAGCCACCTCCTGCCCGCGGATCACCAGCTCAAACACGTCCACCACGGTCGGATCGTCCACGCAGGGCTTCGCCAGCGGAACCAGCGGGGCCGGGATGCGCGTGACGAAGGTCGGCTGCATCAGCGACTTTTCAATCAGCTTTTCATACACTTCATGCGTAACAAGCAGGTGGTCCCAGTCGGGCGCGATGTCCAAGCCGGCCGCCTGGGCCTTGGCCCGCACGGCATCCACCGGCAGGTCGAACCAGTCGGCGCCCATCCGCTCGCGCACCAGATCGCGATACGGCGCTTCCCGCCAGGGCAGCGTGAAATCGATCGCCTGCTCGCCTTCGCCCACCTTCAAGCTGCCGAACACATTGGTGGCCACGCGCGTGATCAGACCCTCGATCAGGGCCTTCATGCGGCGCACATCGCCGTAGGCCTCGTAGATCTCCAGCATGGTGAACTCGGGATTGTGCGTGCGGTCCAGTCCCTCGTTACGGAAGTTACGGTTCAGCTCGAAAACCTTGTCGAACCCGCCCACGAGCAGCCGCTTGAGATAGAGCTCGGGGGCAATGCGCATGACCATGTCCGTGGCCAGGGCATTGTACCGGGTCACGAACGGCCGCGCCGCCGCCCCGCCCGCCTGGGGCTGCATCATGGGGGTTTCCACCTCCAGGAAGCCTTCGCCGTGGAGATAGTCGCGGATCTCGCGGATCATCGCGATGCGCTTATTGAAAATATCGCGCGTCTCGGGGTTGGCAATCAGGTCCAGGTACCGCTGCCGGTAGCGCTGCTCCGTATCCTTCAGTCCGTGAAACTTTTCGGGAAGCGGCAGCAGCGCCTTGCTCAGCAGCTCCCACTGCTTGACCTTGACCGTCTTTTCGCCGGTGCGGGTCAGGAACAGCGCGCCTTCAACACCGACGTGATCGCCCACATCAAGGTACTTGAAAGCTTCATAGGAAGGATCGCCCACCTCGTTCTTCTGGACGTAGATCTGGAACTTCCCGGTGCCGTCCGTCAGGGTGCAGAAGGCGCTCTTGCCCATGTTGCGGATCAGGAGGAGGCGGCCGGCGATGCGGACCGTCTTGCCTTCTTCAAAGGCGTCCACGACCTCGGAAATACGGGTGCGTTCAAAAGCGCGGCCGAAAGGCTGACAGCCCAGCTCTTCCAGCTTCTTCATATTCGCGAGGCGCTGCTCGCGGAATTCATTCTGTTCCTGGTCGGACATGACATTCTCCCTTGAATCGTGCCATTTTCATCATTCCCCCCCCTCGGTTCAACAAGAATCGGCAAATGAATTATTTGGAAAGGGCAGGTTAATTGATAAACTGCCTCCCATGAATGATCAAGCTCTTGCCGCCCTGCTTCTGCCGTGGGGGCTCACCCTCAAGTGCGAACATCCCGCGATCCCGCTGGATGGCAGCCCCGAGCGCGCCATGACCCGCACGGTTGTGGAAGATGCGGTGGGGCGCTATTTCATCCTGGAGCGCATACCCGGTGAGCACGTCGAAAAGAAGGATCGCATTGCCCGTCGCCTGACCGCGCTGCGAGAAGCCGGATTGACGGCGGTTAATCCCTACTGGCTGGCCAAGGGGAATTACCTGATTGCCGGGGAGGGCGACTGGTGGCAGCTCCAGCCTTATCTGCACTCGATTCCCGTGAATCGGGAAACCTATGCGTCCGAACCCTGGCGCGGCAAGGCCATGGCGTCGTTCCTGATCCAGATGGCCGCCGCATCAGCCGCTTTTCCGCCGGAGCCCGCCTTCTCCCTGCCCGTTTATTCCCGCCGGATCGGTCGCATGCTGGGCGAGCAATACCCCGCGGCCTCCCGCGAACTGGCCGATGTGTGGGAATACCTGGAGTCCGGCCTCTTCAAACACTACGACTCCCTGCCCATGCGTTTCGTGCATGGCGACTTTCATCCGCTCAACATGCTGTGGACAGCCGACGGCATCCGGGCGGTCATCGACTGGGAGTTCTGCGGCTTCAAGCCGGAGCTCTATGATGCCGCGCTCCTGGTCGGCTGCATCGGGTTTGACTCGCCCGAGTACCTGACGCAATCCATGCCCATCACCTTTCTCGGCGATCTGCGAGCTGGCGGATTCGCCGGAAAAACGAGCTGGCGCGACTTCGTGGACCTGGTCCTTGCCATCCGCACCGGCTGGCTGCGGGAATGGCTGGTTAAAAAGGACACCGAGGCGCTCGACCAGGAAGTCGTCTACATGCAGCTGTTGCGCGACAACCGCGGCCTGCTGGAGAAACGCTGGGGCCTTTCGGATTAAGCCAGTCCATTGGGTATCCAACGAAAAACTGCATAAACAAAAACCAGCCGCGTCACCCCAGGCCTGAATGCTTATTTGCTATTTGTGGGACTGACCCCTCTGCCGCGACTCTATTTGCGTGGTGGTAGCCGCCGCTGATAAGCGGTGGAGAAGCGGCTTTTCGGGCGTATTCCTGTAAAGAGAAGAAGCTACGGATCAACGCGGATCTCGTGGATTCCATTCGAGACACGCTAGGGCGAAGCGTGATCGGATGGGATCACGGGGCTTTCGCCCCGTGATCCTTCCACACCACCGGACGTGCGGTTTTCCGCATCCGGCGGTTGAACAGGCGGAGGTCATGTTCGC
>CAXNFL010000085.1:0-8017 GCA_964201555.1 Kiritimatiellia bacterium | reverse complement strand
GGCGACCCGCGCCGGTACCGGACCCGGGAGGAGGAGGCGGCCTGGCGCGAGAAGGATCCGATCGGGCGGGTCAAGGGCGAGCTGAAGCGGCTGGCCCGCTGGACCGAGAAGGACGACCGCGCCGCGCGCGCCGAGGCGAAGCGGCGGGTGGCCGCGGCCGTGAAGTTCGCGCGCGCCAGCCCGGACCCCGACCCCGCCACGCTCGAGCAGGGAGTGTGGGCATGAAGATTTTGAGCTATAGCGAGGCCCTGCGCGAGGCGCTGCGGGAGGAGCTGCAGCGCGACCCCGCCGTGTTCGTGATGGGCGAGGATATCGCGCTCTACGGCGGCGCCTTCGGCGTCACGCGGGGCCTGGTCGACGAGTTCGGCCCCGCCCGCATCCGCAACACGCCCATCTCGGAGCCCGGGTTCGTGGGGGCGGCCATCGGGGCCGCCATGACGGGCTGCCGGCCGGTGGTGGAAATCATGTTCATGGATTTCATGACCCTGACGGTGGACCAGCTGGTCAACCAGGCCGCCAAGCTGCGCTATGTGTTCGGCGAGCAGATGACCTGTCCGCTGGTGGTTCGCACGGCGGGCGGGGGCGGGAAAGGCTACGGGCCCACGCATTCCCAGTGCCTGGAGGCCTGGTTCGTGCACGCGCCGGGGCTCAAGGTGGTGGCGCCGGCCACGCCGGCCGATGCCAAGGGCATGCTGAAGGCCGCCATCCGCGACCCCAATCCCGTGGTGTTCATGGAGCATAAGCTGCTTTACGGCCAGAAGGGGCCCGTGCCGGTTTCCGCCGATTTCGTGGTGCCCTTCGGCCAGGCGCGCCTGGTGCGGGAGGGAACCGATGTGACCCTCGTGGCCTGGTCCTGGATGGCGCACCAGGCGGAGCTGGCGGCCGCGGAGCTGGCGGAGCTGGGTGTGAGCGCCGAGGTGCTCGACCTGCGGTCGCTGAATCCCCTGGATATTGAAAGCGTGGTGAAGTCGGTGAAGAAAACGCACCGGCTCCTCCTCGTCGAGGAGGGCACCCGCACGGGCGGCGTGTCGGCGGAGATCGGGTTCCAGGTGTTCGAGCATATCTATGATTATCTCGACGCCCCAATCTCGCGGCTGACCACCCCCGATATTCCCCTGTCCGCCAGCGCGGTCCTGGAGAAGGCGGCCATTCCCGACGCGGCCCGGATTGTAAAGGCCGCCCGAAAACTGGTGTCGTGAGCCTGATTTCCCTCATCACCCTGACGCACAACAAGCTGGCGGTCACGCGCCGGTGCCTGCCTTCCTTGCTGCGGTCCTCCGCGCGGAATTGGGAGCTGATCGTGCTGGAGAACGGGTCGACCGACGGCACGCTCGAGTGGCTGAAGGCGTTCCAGCGGGAGGCGGAGTCGGCGGGCGTCCGCATGACGATCCTGCCGCAGGCGAAAAACATCGGCTGTTCCACGGGCCGCAATGTGGCCGCGGCGGCGGCGAGCGGGGACCAGTTGGTCTTTTTGGACAACGACGTGGCCGTCCGCTCGCTGAACTGGATGGAGGGCCTGGGCCGCGTTATCGAGGAGGACTCCACGGCCGCCATCGTGTGCCCCAAGCTGGTCTATCCGTTCCCGCCCTACGCCATCCAGTGCGCGGGCGGGGCGGTCACTCCGGCGGGGCGGGTCATTTTCATGGGCCGCGGCGAAGCGAACGGCGAGTCCCGGTTTAACCAGCGTTGCGAGGTGCAGTGGGCCATCAGCGCCTGCTGGATGATGCGGGCGGACGCGTTCCGGGAGTCCGGCGGATTCGACGAGGCGTTCAATCCGGTCCAGTTCGAGGACACCGATCTTTGTTACCGGATCCGCAGCCGCGGCTATCGCGTCCTGTACGAGCCGGCCGTGGAGATGTATCACTACGAAAGCACCACGACCGCCGGAACGGCCGGCCTGCCCAACACCGCCCTGGTCGTCCGCCACGGCCTGTTGTTCCGAAATCGGTGGTTGTCGATGATTGAGAAAGAGAACGGGCCCGCCGAGTCGGAAGCCGCCTGGCGCAAGATCGCCATTCCGCCCCTGGAGTCCATTCCCGAGCCGCCGGTGGTGTAGGGGGATGCGCAGAGCGGGTAACCCGAGTGGACTGCCTCTGAGACGAGTAAGAAATGCAGGCGGGGAAAGCCGTTCTTTGCTTGATTCAGAGGGTAAATTGAGTATATTTTAAAACACTTTCCGCATCGAATTACGGTACGGCGTTCGCCGAGTTTACCGAGGCTATCAGATCGAATTCGATTTCAAGGGCAGGGTTGAAGCCGAGTTCAATCGGAGGATCACAAAGGCAGGTCAGGCATGACGACTCCTCTATCTCCCGACTATCCTGTTTTTTTAGCGGCCTTGAAAGAGCGCATCCTTCAAGCTCGTATAATGGCCGCTAGAGCGGTCAACCACGAACTGGTCTTGCTCTATTGGGACATCGGCCGGGGCATTGTTGAGAAGCAAAAGACGGCTGGTTGGGGCGACTCGGTCGTGGAGCGGCTCGCGTCGGATCTTAAGCATGAATTTCCCGATATGCGCGGGTTTTCAGTGGTGAATCTGTGGAGAATGAAACAACTCTACCTCGTGCACAATTCACCCGAATTTCTCTCACACGCTGTGAGAGAATTGAAAGTACAGCCGGCTGATCCTGAAAAACTCTCACAGGCTGTGCGAGAAATGGTCGCTGCGATTCCATGGGGACACCATGCCAACCTCTTGGCAAAGCTGACCGATCCCGCCGCCCGCGTCTATTACCTCCGCGCCACTGCCCGGTTTGGCTGGTCCCGCAATGTCCTGCTGAACCAGATCAAGGCCGGGGCGTACGAACGGTCGGTGACAGAAAAGAAAACGAACAATTTCCCTCTTGCCCTTCCGGAGTATTTCGCGGAGCAGGCCGACGAGATGATGAAGAGCCGGTATAACCTGGAGTTCCTCGGCATTCACAAAGTGGTCAAAGAGCGGGAGCTGGAAGACCGGCTTGTCGGCCGTCTTCAGCAGTTCATCCTCGAACTTGGTTACGGCTTCTGCTTTGTCGGGCGGCAATACCGGCTAGAGCTGGGAAGCAAGGAATACTTCGTGGACCTTCTTTTCTACCACCGGTTCCTCAAGACGCTTGTGGCGTTCGACTTGAAAGTGGGGTCGTTCGAGCCGGAGCATGCCGGGAAGATGGACTTCTATCTGAACTTGCTGAACGAGAAGGAAAAGGGGGCGGACGATCAGCCTTCCATCGGCATCATTCTTTGCGCCGAAAAGAATGACGTGAAAGTGGAGTTCGCCCTCAAGACGAAAATGAACCCGATCGGCGTGGCGGAATACCAGCTTCAGTCGAAATTGCCGGTCGAACTGAAGGGCCGTCTGCCCACCGCCAGGCAACTGGCCGACGCCGTTCGCGACGCGATGCCTCTGAAGAAATGACAATTCCCAGGGTGGCGCCATGATCCCGAAGTCCGCCATACACTCAACAGAAAGTTGCATTTTGTGCAATTTTCTGTAGAGTCTTCGCACTTATGAATCGCATTGGAATCGACCTGGGCGGAACGAAAATCGAAGGCATCGTCCTTGATGCGGCGGGCGCGGAGCTGCTCCGCAAGCGCATTCCCACGGAGCGCGAAAAAGGGTACACGCACATTTTGGAGCGGATCGTGGGCCTGCATGACCAGCTGGTCCGGGAGACCGGCTCGGCCGCGCACACCTTCGGCATCGGGACCCCCGGCGCCATCTCCCGGCGCACCGGCCTGCTGAAGAACTCCAACACCGTCTGCCTGAACGGCCAGCCGCTGAAGGCGGACCTGGAGCGGCGGCTCGGCCGCCCGATCGAGATCCAGAACGACGCCAACTGCTTCGCCATGGCCGAGGCCATGCTGGGCGCCGGCCAGGGCAAGGATCTGGTGTTCGGGGTGATTATGGGTACAGGCTGCGGCGGCGGAATCGTGCACAAGGGGGCCGTCATCACCGGCCTGCAGGCGATCGGCGGCGAGTGGGGGCACATGGCCATCGACCCGCAGGGGCCGGCCTGCTACTGCGGCGCGCGCGGGTGCGTGGAGACGCTCATCAGCGGCGGCGGGCTGGAGCAGCGCTGGCTGGAGCAGCACGGGGCGGCCCGCCCGCTCCGGGACATCGTGCAGGATTACCGGGCTGGCGAGGGCCGGGCCGTCGCGTTCATGAAGCTGTTTTTCGCCCGGTTCGGGCGCGCCCTGGCCAACCTGATCAACGTGCTCGACCCCGATATCGTGGTCCTGGGCGGCGGGGTGTCCAACATTCCCGAGCTGTACGACGAGGGCGTGAAGGAGGTGGCCCGCTGCATTTTCAGCGACAGCCTGGAGACGCCCATCGTGAAGCATGCCATCGGCGATTCGGCGGGCGTGATCGGCGCCGCCCTGATCGGCATTTGATTTTCCTTCCTTCCGGAGGATTCCGGGTCAGGAAACGGACGTTATAAAATCAGTAGTTCCCCCTCTGGCGGCATTTCTTTTCCCGGGCTAATGTTGTGCGCACGTCCGGGATATTCCGGAAACAACAAGGAAAAGGAGAATCGGATAAATGAAAAAGGGAATCGTGGGATTGATGGTTGGCATACTGTGCGCCAGCATCGCCGGGGCCGTTGAGCGGCCGGGAACGCTGATCGCGACCATGAAGACGGCGTCGATGGTCAGCCAGGATCAACTGGCCAAGGCGGTGGAGGCCTACATCGCCGAGATCCAGAAGGAAAAAGGCGCCTTTGTGCTGAATGACGACAAAACGGACCTTCCGCTGACCCTGACCCAGGATAAGATTCTCAGGGAAGAGGCGACCCTGCTGGAAGCAAACCGGTATTGTGTTCCCGGCGTCTTCAAGGGAATCGACGGGAAATCGTATGAGATTGACTTCGTCCTGAAGCCGGGCCTGATTTCGAAGGAAATCAAGGTCGCCGACGCCTACATCCACAAGGTGGATGGCGTGGAGCGGTACCAGTGGACGCAGGAAAAGAACGAGTGGAAGCGGGAATCCGCCACCAAGATGTAATCCCTGTTTTGTAAAAAGGCCGGGTTCACCACCCGGCCTTTTTTTTTGCCGCCGCGATTCCTCCGGGGCTGGACAGATGGATCGGCACCGCCTATCATGAACGCAACTGAGGAGATCCCCCGATGACTGAAGAGACGATTGAGAGCCGCCTGAAGCGGATGATCGTTGACCGCCTGTTCATGAAGATCGCGCCCGAGGCGATCGAGGATGAGAAGTCGCTGGTCAAGGACTACGGGGTCGATTCCGTGAGCCTGTTCGAGCTGGTGGTGGGCATCGAGGAGGAGTTTGGAATCCGGATCGGCGACGAGGAGTTTGACATCAAGCACTTCCTCAGCGTGGCCGCCCTGGCGCGCTTTGTCCGCTCCAAGCTGGCCGCCCCCGGCGCGTGAGTGTCCCATGAATGAAGACCCCTGCAGGATAGACAGCGGCGACGGCTGGCTGAGCGGCATGATCCATCGGCCCGAGGGGCCGGTGTGCGCCTCGCTGGTCTTCTGCAATCCCCTGTTCGAGGAGCGGAAGCCGGCCCAGCGGATCCTCGTGGAAACCGCGCGCGCCCTCTGCGCGGCGGGCTATGCCGTTCTCCGGTTCGATTACCGGGGCTGCGGTGACAGCAGCGGCGAGTTTGAGTCGTATTCCGTGCCCGACTGGCTGGCGGATATCGAGGCGGCGTCCGTTTTCCTGAAGGCCCATGCCGCCGGCCCGTCCACCGGCATGCTGGGGCTCCGGCTGGGGGCTCCGCTCGGATTGAAGGCCTCCGCGGGGAAAGGCCTGTTTGATTTTGCCCTGCTCTGGGAGCCGGTCCTCCAGGGGCGGGAGTACGTGGAGCAGGAGCTGCGGCGCAAGCTGATGAAGGAGATGACGACCTTCGGGCGGAGCCAGGCGTCGCGGGATTTCCTGATCCAGGAATTGGCGGCGGGCAAGACGATCGACTTCGACGGCCACCCGGTGACGCCGGCCTTGTACCGGGATCTGGGCGGGGTGGGGCTGGCCGGGCTCCAGGCGCCGCTTCCGCGGAAGGGGCTCGTGTTGGCCATCGGCAGCTCGGAGCGGCCGTCTCCCGCGCTATTGCAGGCCGGGGAGGCCTTGCGCGGGGCGGGTATGGACTGTGAGGTGAGGGCGCTGAGGGAGCAGCCCTTCTGGAACCTGGTCGGCCTGGTCTCCTGTCCGGCCCTGATCCGCGAAACGCGCGAGTGGCTTCAGCGTCACATTAACGGAAAGACGGTTTGATCTGGAAATCAGGAAAACAGGAAAAGAGGGGAATCTAATAAAGCATTCCTGACTTCCTGAGTTCCAGATTAAATCAACCCGAACCAGTTCTTCCTGGGTATCGGCGAAGCGCCTCACCCGAAAAAATTCGCTGAAAAGCGGAGGCATTTGCCCCGGTCCCGATGGGGATGAGATTGACTCCCCCCGTTTAGCTGGTATGATGAACGCCAGCTTTCAGGGAGTTTATCAATGAGTGTTCGTGTTCGTTTCGCGCCCAGCCCCACCGGGCAGGTGCATATCGGCAATATCCGGGCCGCCATCTTCAATTGGCTGTTCGCCCGGCATCATGGCGGCGAGTTCCTGCTGCGGATCGAGGACACCGACCGGGAGCGCTCGACGCCCGAGGCGGTCAAGGGCGTGCTGGACGCCATGGAATGGCTGGGGCTGAACTATGACGCGCCGCCTGTTTACCAGACGGCCGAGAACGCCCGGCACGAGGCCGCTGTTGCAAAGCTGATGGAGACCGGCCACGCCTACAAGGGCACCAAGGGCGAAGAGGGCGGGGAAGTGGTGTTCTTCCGCATGCCCGGCACCGATATCACCTTCGAGGACGCCGTCAAGGGGACCCTCGCCAAGAAGGCCGAAGACCTGAAGGACTTCGTCATCGTGCGCTCCAACGGCACGCCGGTCTTCCACTTGGCGAACGTGGTGGACGATGTGACCATGAAGATCACCCACATCATCCGGGGCGACGACCATGTGGAGAATACCTTCCGGCACATCGCCCTGTTCGCGGCGCTGGGCGCCACGCCCCCGATTTACGCCCACCTGCCGATGATCGTGAACGCCCAGGGGAAGCCCTATTCCAAGCGCGACGGGGCCGCCTTTGTGGGCGACTTCCGCACGCGCGGCTTCCTGCCCGAGGCGCTGTTCAACTTCCTCGCGCTGCTGGGCTGGTCGCCGGGGTCGGACCGCGAGCTGATGACCCGCGATGAGATGGTGGCCCTGTTCGATTTCAAGCAGGTCAAATCGTCGCCCGCCCAGATGGACATGCGCAAGTTCGAGTGGATGAACGGCGAATATATCCGGATGATGCCGGAGGCCGAGTTCCGCCGGCGGTTCCGGCAGGCGCTGGAGAGCGCCGCCGCGCTTCCTGCGGAGGTGGATGAAACCTATTTCAACGCCGTGGCCGCGCTGATGCACTCGCGCACGAAGTCCTTTCCCGACATTCCCCCGGCGGTGGCCTTTTTCTTCCGGGATGATTTCACGTGGGACGACAAGGTGGTGAAGAAGCGGCTGCACAAGCCGGGCGCGCCGGCCCTCCTGGAGGCCATGAACCAGCGGTTTGCCGGCCTGCCGGACTTTACGGCCGCCGCCCTGGAGAAGACGCTGCACGACCTGGCTGTTGAAAAGGGCGTGGAGATCGGCGAGATCATCCATCCCGTTCGCGTGGCGGTCAGCGGCCTGGGCGTGGGCCCCGGCCTGTTTGAAATGCTGGAGGTCCTGGGGCGCCCCCGGGTCATGGCCCGCATCACCCGCGCCCTGCAGTTGCATGGGGGGGCGGTATCGTGAAAGAGGAAATTCCCCAGTTAACCGGATGGCAGCTGCCGGTGGTGGTGATCGCCGGCCGCACGAACGTGGGCAAGTCGGCCCTGTTCAACCGGCTGGCCGGCCGGCGCATGGCGATTGTGCACGAGGAGGAGGGCGTGACGCGGGATCGCGTGGCGGCCCCCGCGATCTGGGAGGAGCGGCGGTTCGAGCTGGTCGACACGGGCGGCATCCTGACGTTCGACGGCAAGATGACGGCGGACGGGCTGGACGCCTCGGTGC
>CAXNFL010000084.1:0-8223 GCA_964201555.1 Kiritimatiellia bacterium | reverse complement strand
GGGAAACTCCGCCTTTTCGCGGCGGTAGGCGGGCATCTGGCGGTCAAGGGCCGCCGTGATGAGCGCGGGGTCCGTCTCCACCGGAAGCCCGGCGAAAAACCCGAGATCGGAATCGTCGTGGAGCAGTTTTTTGTCGGGCCCGGAGCGGATGGAGCGGCCGTGATGTTCCAGCAGGGTGCAGTCTCCGAGGCTGGGGATGGACTCCCGCCGGGATACGACTTCGGCTGTGTGGACCGGCACGTGGAGGTTCCGGCGGTTGAGCATGATGGCGCCCAGCTCCCGCGAGGCTTCGAAGACGGGCTTGTATCCGGGGTGGGTTCGTACGTCCACGTAATACGAAAGCGAGTGGTAGGGAAACAGCAGCCAGACTGGAACCTGATCGGTCGGTCGGCCTTCAAGCGAAGCCATCAGTCGTTCCCGGGCTGTCATGGGGTGCATCCGGAAAATGTAGAAGGCCCTGCCAGGCCTGTCAAGGAGACTTGGCGCGGATAACAGGGCAAACGCATCTAAAACACGACTACCGGGTGGCGTGCAGGTTTGGGGTTGCGTGACGCGGGGTGTTCCATTTCGGGCGCAAAAGGTCTGGCGCTTTCGGGCTGATCCGGGCTCCGGCTTCGGAGTCGGACCCGGAAGGTCACGCCTCCTTGTCGTCGCCCGGCTGAGCCTCGAAATCGCCTAGCCCTTTTTCGCCTGATCGAAATGGAACACCCCCCGAGCCATCGCGCGCCCCGCTCACTGTCGTTCGCATGGGCGGCGCGCGAGATGGCTTCCTCCTATGCCCTCCAAAAAGACAACCCCATCGCCCTTGTGAATGTATCCTCGGGCTCCAAGCGGGAACCCCGCTGGTAAACCCGCCGCCAACAAGGCGCATGGCGGCAGCCAAAAAGCAGCCACGCATTAACGCCGAAACGCCTCAATCCGACGGGTCAGCGCGAGCCGATGCCGGTCAGCCGGGGATCGGTGGAGGTGATGGCCATGGTCTGCTTTCCCGGATTGATCAACCCGGGATTGACCTGGTAGACGCCCCCGGTCTCGGGCGTGGGCAGCCTTCGGAGCCGCGGGCCGCCAGGGCGCCGGCCAAAAGCGCGAGCGTCAGAAAAATCTGTTTTGGGAACAACGCCTTCATGGGACCTTTTTGGCGGGTGGTTCGGCGAGGCGGCTGCGCAGGGCCGCCAGCTCGGCCTGGTCCGCCCCCGATTTCGCCTGGAGGGCCTGGAGCGTCCGGGCGGCTTCTTCCCCGGCCGCGGCCAGCTCCGTCACTTTCTTCTTCGCCGCGTCCCACTCGCTTCGGGTGTTGGCCAGCTCCTGCTCCCGGGTGGCCAGGCGCGCGCTTTTTTCCGAATCCGCCGCGCGCAGGCGGGCGACGTCGTTGCTGGCGGCGGCGCAGGCGGACTGGAGGTCCTGCAGCGCGGTGTCGGTTTTGAGCTTCAGCGCGTACAGGCCCTGCAGCTGGGCGCGCAGCGCGACGAGCTGGGTGTCCTGGCGCACGTTGTCCTCGGAGAGCCGGGCGATTTCCGCGCGCAGCTTCTCGTGCTGCAGGGCTTGGGAGCTGCCATTTTCGGCGGCCAGGCGGGAGGACGCGTTGGTGGACGCGTCGAGCTGCGCGGCGAGGGCATCCCGCTCCCGCCGGAGCGCCGCCAGGTTGTTTTCCGTCGCCTTCGCCTTTTCCTCCAGGGCGGAAGCCGCCAGGGAAAGCTGCCGGTTATCCTGCTGGAGCCGGCGGGCGGATTGCTGATTTCGGACCAGGGTGGCGATGAGAAAGCCGGCGAGCATCACATACATGAAAATGCGAAAGGCAACACGGGTCATAGCTCTTCCTCCCGGGGTTTATCCACGAGTTCAAACAGGCGCCACCGGCCCCAGTCGCCGGTGTACAATGTGTTGGCGAAGCCCGCGGTGTAGATGCCGGGGAACTTCCGGTGAATGCTTTCGGTGGCGCCCCGGCCCTCCGGCTTGGGAATGAGCAGGAACAGCGTCCGCCCCTCGTACTCGCGGCTGGCGCGGCTGAAGTCGAAGTCCAGCTCCCGCAGCAGGGTGGGGTCGGGTTTCCCGTCGAGCAGGGGGAACGACTCGTAGCCGCACACATAGACGGTGCCGAAGGGCGTCTGGCCGTCGATGACGGCCTTGATCTCGGTCAGCATCTCGCGGCCGTCCTCGCGGAGCGGCGCCGGCCCCGCCGTTTGGCGATTCCAGGCGGCCGGCCGCAGGCCGAGGAGCAGCAGCGGAATCAGGAGGCCCGTTGCGGCGAGGGCCGACCGTGCGGCGGGCAGCCGCCGGGGCAGCAGGGCGGCGAGGCGGGCCAGGCACACGGCGCCGAGCGCCGGGAGGATCAGCAGGAGGACCGGGGCATCCCACAGGCAGCCGAGGGCGTCGAGCAGGGCGGCGAGGGCGGCGGCCGCCAGCGTCAGCAGGGCCAGCGAGATGCCGGCAGATTCCCGCCGCGGCAGGGCGGCCGCCAGCAGCAGGATCGGGAAGGCGAGCGGCATCCACCAGGCCGGGTCCGCGACGGGGAAGGCGGGTGAGGGGAAGGGCTGGTTGGCCGCGCGGGCCAGGTGGGAGAGGCCGCGGAGGAAGTAGAACGCGTCGCCCATGATCAGCCAGTTGCCCATGATCCAGAGGCTGATGCCGTAGGCCCAGGGCAGGAGGCCCAGGATCAGGATGGCCTGGCGCTGGCCCGGCAGGCGCGGGGCGGCATACTCATGCAGGAGCGCGAAGGCAAAGACGGCGGCCGTCCAGGGCGCCAGCTCAAAGCGGGTGAGGCACAGCAGGGCCGCCGAGAGGCTGACCAAGCTGAGATGGGTGAGGCGGTCCTCCAGCACCCAGCGCGACCAGGACGCCGCGGCCAGCAGGGCGAAGCAGGCGAGGGTGGTGGCGTCGCCCCCGTTCAGGCAGGCGGTGACGAAGGCGGGCTGGGCGGCCAGGCCGAGGGTGACCAGCGCGGCGACGGAGGGGCCGGCCCAGCGCCAGGCGGTGCGCCCGAGCACGGCCAGCGCGGCGAGCCCGAAGAAGAGGCTCACGAGGCGCGAGGGCAGGCCGACCAGCGACTCGGGCAGCAGGTAGACCAGCGGCAGCCGGGCCACGGTGGGCAGGGGGGCGAACCAGACGGAGCTGACGAGGCCCTGGCGGCCTTCGGTGGTGCCCAGAATCATGCGGCGGCAGAGCGCCTCCCGCACGAGGGAGTCCGGCGCCAGCGGCACGGAGTCGGCGGCGACGAGGGCGATTCCGGCGATGACGGCCAGCCCGGCGGCCGCCAGCAGCAGGAGGCTAAGTTTTCTTGCCGGTGAGGCCATGGCGGGTCTTCTCCCATTTGAAGGGGTTGGTGATGAGCTGGCCCAGGGCGCGCCAGGCGGCGATGCTCATGAAGAACCAGTAGGGCGGCATGAGCAGGGCGAACTTGACGAGGTCGAAGTAGCGGCGCCGGTAGCAGCCGAGGGCGCCGGCGTAGACGAAGGCGAAGTTGCCGAGGAAGAGGCAGAAGGCGCCCATCAGGAAGACGGGCGGCGGGAACAGGGCGTCGAGCGACTGGAGCTGGCGGACGAACCAGCACGCCGTGAAGGTCCAGAAGATGGGGTTGGCCAGCAGGCAGAAGAGCATGCCGCCGATCAGCATCAGGAAGTGCAGCGTGTTGCGGAGCCCGAGCTCGCGCACCAGCCGCACCGGCTGCCGCGTGTGCACAAACCAGGCCTGCATGTAGCCCTTGAACCAGCGCGTCCGCTGCCGGATCCAGAACCCGTAGTCGCTGCACGCCTCTTCCCAGGTCGTGGTGTCAAGCATGCGCGTCGTCCACCCGTGGCGGCAGATCCGGACGCCGAGATCGCAATCCTCCGCCACGTTGTAGGCGTCCCAGCCGAGCAGCTCGCGCAGCGGGGCGGTGCGGAAGTGGTTGGAGGTGCCGCCGAGAGGGATCACGGCGTGCAGGCTGGCCAGGCCGGGCAGCGAGAGGTCGAACCAGGCCGAATACTCGGCGCTGAAGAACCGGGTCAGCACGTTCTGCCGGGGGTTGTAGAAGTTCAGCTTGGACTGCAGGCAGACGACTTCCGGCCCGCACCGCCGGAAGGCGGCCACGGCCTTCTTGAGCTGGTCGGGCTCGGGCTGGTCCTCGGCGTCGTAGATGACCAGGAACTCGCCCTTCGCGAAGGCCAGGCCGATGTTGCAGGCCTTCGGCTTGGTGCGCGGCTGGGAGACCGGCACCACGGTGCAGCGGAACTCGGCCGGCAGGGCGACCGCCGCCACGGCGTCGCGGGTCTGGCTGTCGTCCTCCTCCAGCAGCAGCTGGATGTCCAGCTTCTCGCGCGGGTAGTCGAGCCGGCAGAGGGAGCGCACGAGGGAGCCGACCGATTCCGATTCGTGGTAGAGCGGGATCAGGAGGGAGAAGACCGGCAGGCCCGATTCGTCCATCTCGTCCAGCTCCGCGGGCGGGATGCGGATTTCGGAGTCGTGGCGCACGGAGCAGTAGATGAGCAGCAGCTTGTAGGAGGAGATGAGGATGTAGAGAACGGTGGCGATGGCGACGAAGAGCCGGCCCGCCGCCAGGGGCTTCCAGAGCCCGAGCAGCAGGAAGAGGACGGCCGCGGAGGCGATCGCGACGATCTGGCTTCGCCAGAACGGGGTGACGGCGCTGAGTTCCGGCCGCTGGTGGGCCAGGGCGAGGGGGTCTGGGTTCAAGGGGGAGGTTCTCCTGAAGGCGGGGGACGCCGCATCTGCTCCGCGATCCGCTCCGCGGCCAGCCGCCGGCCCTGCGGCGAGAGGCAGCTGGAAAAGACCGGATCGAAGAGCGCCGCGCCCCCCGATTCCGCGCCCGCGAAGAGGCTGTACAGGTCGGCCACCGGCAGGCCGCGCGATTCGGCCACGCGGCGAATGGCGACGGCGTAGAGGCGGGCCTTGTCGGGCCGCTCCGGGAAGGGGGGCGGGGTGATCCAGGTGACGCGGTGGCCCGCCTGCAGGAGCAGGTCGCTCAAGGCGGCCGCCTGCCGCTCGAACTGCTCGGGCGTCACGCCCAGGGCGCAATCCTGACCGCCGAGGGCGAGCAGGATCCGGGAGGGCGTCGAGGTCGAGGCCAGCCCCGGCACTTCGGCCATTTTGAGGATCGGTTTCCAGGTGTCGGACGCTTCGCGCCAGTCCGAAAGCGGGAGGATGCGGACCGGTTCGCCGAGCGCGTCGGCGAGCAGCGGGGAAAAGCCTTCGGGCGTTCCCGAGGGATCGGGCGCGGCGCGGGCCGTGATGAAATCGTCGATCAGCATCAGCGGGGCGTTCGTGGGGGTGGACGGCGTCATGAAGGCGGCGGGCCGGCGCGGAACGACGTAGACGAGCTGCCGGCCGGAATCATCTTCCAGCCGGTCCACGGCCAGCCGGACGGGGCGCGAGGGGAACGGCGGATGAAGGGCGGCGAAGATCCCGTTGGTCAGCACGACGCCCAGGTGGGAGAGGGACCACTCCAGGGTGTCGAAATCGGCGGCCGGGCAGGCGGCGAGGCGCGTGATGCGGGGCGAGTGCGTGGGGGGGATGAGCGTGGAGTTCATCTCGTTGGAGCCGGCGAGCCGGGTCAGGCGCGTGGTGAGGCGCAGCTCAAGGGAGGCGGGCCAGTTGCCCTGGGTGAGGAGCGCCGGCTCCAGGATGTCGGAGCGGAACCAGGCGGCGGCCATGGGGAAGGGCACGGCCGACAGGAGGTGGCGCTTGGGAATGGCGCTTTCCCAGCTCACCACATGGGTGAGGGACGTGGTGAAGCCCAGTTCGTCGCCCAGCGCCAGCGTGATGGCGTGGGGCCCTTCGTTGGTGAAGGTGTGGGTCGCGTTGCCGTTGGTGTCGGAGGCGCCGTTTTCGAACACCCAGGTTTCGTTCATTTCATACGGGAGCCAGTTTTCGCTGCGGTCGGTCAGCGTGAGGGGATAGAAGACGCCCGGCATGTACCGGAATCCGTAAGGCGTGTCGGTGTCCGCCTCGAATTGCGGCTGCAGGGTGCGGTCGATCCGCTCCACTTTGCGGGGAACGGCCAGCGCGGGGCCGGCGAAGGCGGAGAGCGGGATCGGCTGGTAATCCGGCGCGCCCGGGGGGCGCCATTCCAGGGTGACGTCGGTCTGCCCGTCGGGGGCGGCGGTGAGGAGCTGGACGGGGACGCAGTCGGGGCCGTTCACGATCGCCTGCCCGTTCGTGAGGGGGGCCCCGTTCACGGTGCCGGCGACAATCCGGGTGCTTGTGGCGCGAAAGCCGTAGGCCCCCTCCCCGGGGCAGAGGACGTAGGTGCAGAGCTTGAGCACGGTGGCGTGCTCATCGCGGGGGAGGGACGGGGGAAAGCCGGCCGCGGGCAGGATGCGGCCCGGGCGGGTGATGGACTGCTGCATGTAGAGCAGGCGCTCGACCGTGTTGGGGGTTCCGCGGAAACGGGAGCTGATGGGCTGGATGATGACCGAGATGGGGAAGGTGGCTTTCAGGTCCGGGTCCTGGTTGACCCGGGGCACGCCGGCCGGGGCCGCATAGGCCTGGATTGAAACGGTGCGGTTGACGGGCTGGGCGAGCTGAACCAGGACGAGCGTGCGGTCGGGCGATTTGCCCAGCAGGCGCCAGGGCAGCACGTCGTTGCCGGGCGGGGGGCCCGTGATCTGGAAAGCGTCGGGCTCGAAGCCCAGATCCTTGTGGTAGAAGGGGAGCAGGGCAACCCCGTTGGTGGCGAAGGTGCAGGCGAACTGGATGCGGCAGGGATAGTTTTCATGCTCCCACCGCGGGGTTACGGCCGGGGCCGTAATGCCGGTGGCTCCGATCGCCGCCGCCAAAAGAAATATCTGCCGAAGCCTCATGGTCCGCCGCACGTGGGGGGTTGTAAATATCTAGGATAAACGCTCGAGCGCGAAAAAGCCATACAGAACATTTGCGCTTTCTGGAAGAGCGGATAAGACAGTAAAACGATTTTCACCCCTCTTTTATTATATTTTATCGTGGATTAAATGGGTTGCCACCGCTTTTCTTTAGGTCTATTATTTTAGACCTAGAATGTGAAAGGCTTCCCTTAAGCTGATGCGACCCATGAAAAGACAAATTCACGCTTTTACCTTGATTGAATTGCTGGTGGTGATCGCCATCATTGGCGTTTTGGCGGGCCTGCTCATGCCCGTGATGACCCGGACGCGTGAACGGGCCCGGCAGACCCATTGCGAGAACAACCTCAAGCAGTTTTCCGTGGCCTTGATGATGTTCCGTCAGGATATGGGAGGCGATGCGGTTCCGGATTGGCTTTCCAGCCTCTCCCCGAAATATCTCAACTCCCCCAAAACGTACCTTTGCCGCTCGGACTTGAGCAATGGGCGGGATGGGTCGAGGCCGGAGACGTTGCCGAGTGACTATGGTGATCAGTTTGCCGAGACCGACGAGATCACGGTAAATGGATTCCCCTGCAGTTATCTCTATCAGTTCTGCAAGGCTCCCTGCTCGTGGAACGAGGGGGGGTATGTGACGATTCCGACCGGGACGGAAAACACATGGGGAAACGCCAAAAAAATCCAGATGGAAGAAGGGGATCTTTATCATCACGAGGCTTATGCCCAAACCTTTTTCCCCATCATCAGCTGTTTTAATCATTGGCAGGAGCAGAAGTGGGCCTATCAGGACAGCAGCGGAGCCTCGAAAAAGTCCGGCCTGATGATCAATTTAGCGTATGCCGGAAATGTTTTCCGGTCTTCCTTTGCCTGGGACATACCGTTGTCGGCTTGTACGGATACGCCGTAGCGTCTTCGAGGGATGGATAAGTTCGGAGTCAGACACATGATAAAGTTCGGAGTGCGCAGGGGATCGCGTTTCGCGATCCTGTTCGTGGGGTTGTTGGCGGCGGCGATCGCCCCTTTCGGGTGCAAGACCACCCGGTCGGACGGGGCCCAGCCGGGCCCGGCCAAGGCCGTGGTGGCGGCCGAGGCGCCCCTGATGGTGAAGGCGCGGGCCGATCGGGATCAGGGCCGCTACAATGACGCCCTGCTGGCCCTGGCGGAGCAGGCCCGGATGAACTCGAACACCCCCGGGCTGGAAGAGCTGCGGACCTCGGTCCTGACCCGGATGGTGGCGCAGCGCGACAAGGAGTTGAAGCCGGCGATTCCCGTGCATCAGGATAAGATGATCCAGGAGGTGAAGGACAACCAGCTGGTGCCGGATTCCTACCGCACGCGGCGGGTGGTGGAAGCGCCCTCGACCGTGATCCGCACGCCCGACAACAAGGCCGAAGGCATGCTGTCCCTGCCGGTC
>CAXNFL010000083.1:0-8224 GCA_964201555.1 Kiritimatiellia bacterium | reverse complement strand
CTGATCACCGATTCCAACATCGGAGCCGGCCTGCCCGCCGGCGTGTACGACACGCCGTGGGGCTACAAGGTCCGCGTGAAGCCGGGCGATGGCGCCCGCATCGCGGAAGGGCCCATGTTGAACATGCTGGCCGGCAGCGCGCTGACCATGGATGTGGGGATGGAGAACTTGCTGGCATGGCTGCCCTCGCTTCCCGTGGAGCAGGTGTGGGCCATGGGCAGCCTCAATCCCGCGCGGCTGATGGGTCTGGCCGCCCGCGGCCGGCTCGAAGCCGGGGCGGCCGCCGATCTTGTCCTGTGGTCCGATGAAACCCGTCCGCTGCGCACCTGGGTGGACGGAAACTGTGTTTTTGAATCGAGCAAACCCTCATAAGGAAGGAACGAGAATGAAAGCCAATTGGGCGAAAGTCGACCTGACTCAGTATCCGAAGATGGTGGTCCCCGCGCCGGGCCCCAAGTCGAAGGCCATGCACGACCGCTGCTGCAAGCATTTCAAGGGCCTGAGCGGCCAGGTCAAGCTGTTCCCCGTGGCGTTCGAGTCCGGCTACGGCTGCACGCTGAAGGACCTCGACGGCAACCAGTACATCGACTTCTCCTCCGGCATCTACGTGACCACGCTCGGCCACTGCCACCCCAAGATCGTGGAAGCCGTGCAGAAGGCCACCGCGACGCTGATGAACGCCCACGATTTCACGACCGAGCTCAAGACGAAGCTGGTCGAGAAGCTCGCCCAGGTCCTCCCGGGCGACCTCAAGGGCTACCAGTTCTACGACTGCGGCACGGCCGCCGTTGAGGCCGGCCTCCGCATCTGCCGCGCCGGAACGAAGAAGCACGAGATGATCTCCTGCTTCAACGATTTCCACGGCAAGACCTACGGCGCCGTGTCGCTGGCCCAGATGCGCTCGACCGTGTACGGCCCCGCGCGCGCCCCCGGCTTCCACATGGTGCCCCGGCCCGATCCGTACCGGCCCACCTGGAGCAAGCCCGACGGGACCATCGACACCGACAAGTACATCGCCTTCTACGAGGAATACCTGGACAAGGGCACGGCCGGCCAGGTGGCGGCGTTCGTGCTGGAGCCGATCCAGGGCTGGGGCGGATCGATCATTCCCCCGGATGACTTCTTCCCGAAGCTGCGCAAGCTCTGCGACAAGCACAAGATCATGCTGATGGCCGACGAAGTGCTGACCAGCATGGGCCGCACCGGCAAGTACCTGGCCATGGAGCACTGGAACGTCATTCCGGACGTCGTGACCCTCGGCAAGGGCTTCGGCAACGGTTTCCCCGTGACCGCCGTGGCCGTGCGCGAACCGTACATGGAGCATTTCGAGGCGATTTCCGCCTCGAGCAGCTATGGCGGCAATCCCATGGCCTGTGCGGCGGCCCTGGCCTGCATCGAGGTCATGGAGGAGGAGAACCTCCTCGCCCGCGCGCTGCACCTCGGCGACCTGGCCATGAAGCGCATGCAGAAGATGCTCAAGGAGCATAAGATCGTGGGCGATGTGCGCGCCAAGGGCTGCCTGATGGGCATCGAGCTCGTCAAGGACAAGGCCACCAAGGAGCCGTTCGACGAGGCCGGCAAGCGGGTGTACCAGAAGGCGTTCGCCAAGGGCCTGGCCTGGATTCCGGCCGGCCACATCCTGCGCATGAGCCCCCCGATCGTCATGGACGACGAGACCCTGCTCAAGGGCATGGACATGATCGACGAAGCCATCGGCCAGACCGAAAAGGAGCTGCTCGGTTAATGAAGACCATCCGATTCGGTATCATCGGGGCGGGGCTGATGGGCCGCGAGTTCGCCAGCGCGATATCGCGCTGGTGCCACTTGCTGGACCTTGACTTCAAGCCCGAATTGACGGCTGTTTGCGACAAGAACGACGCCATTCTTCCCTGGTACAAGGAGAATTTCCCGTCGCTCAAGCTCGTGACCGGCGACTACAAGGCCCTGCTCGCGGATCCGAATGTGGACGCCGTCTACTGCGCCGTGCCTCACGTGCTGCACCAGGAGCTCTACACGGCCATCATCAGCTCCGGCAAGCACCTGATGGGGGAGAAGCCCTTCGGCATCGACCAGAAGGCGAACACGGCGATCCTGGATTGCATCAAGAAGCATCCCGGCGTCTTCGTCCGCTGCTCGTCCGAGTTCCCGTTCTACCCCTCGGTGCAGCGGATCGGCAAGATGATCGAGGCGCAGGCGTTCGGCCCGCTGCTGGAGGTCAACTCCTTCTTCCGCCACTCGAGCGATCTGGACACCTCCAAGCCGATCAACTGGAAGCGACTGGTTGCGGTGAACGGCGAGTACGGGTGCATGGGCGACCTGGGCATGCACGTGTGCCACGTTCCGTTCCGCGCGGGCTGGACGCCGCGCAACGTGCGCGCGATCCTGTCGGACATGGTCAAGCAGCGGCCCGACGGCAAGGGCGGCATGGTTCCGTGCGAGACGTGGGATAACGCCACGCTCCTGTGCGAGACGATCGACCCGGCTTCGGGCGGACCGTTCCCCCTGACCTTCAAGACCCAGCGCATCGCCCCCGGCGAGACGAACTCCTGGAGTCTCGAGATCCAGGGCATGAAGGCGTGCGCGCGGTTTTCGACCAAGAATCCGCGGCGCCTGGAGCTGCTCGACTACGCCGGCAAGGAGCAGGCCTGGCGCGAAATCGACATGGGCAGCGAGACGGCCTTCAAATCGATCACGGGCGGCATTTTCGAGATCGGCTTCTCGGCCATTCTCATGCAGATGTTCGCGGCCTTCATGTACGAGCTCGTGCATGGCAAGCCGATCGCCAAGTTCGCGGGCTGCGCCACACCGGACGAAGCCGCCTGGAGCCACCGCCTGTTCACGGCGGCCCTGGAGTCGCAGAAAAAGTCCGCGGTCATTCCCCTGTAAGGAGTCGGTTATGCTGAAGGCAGGCGCCGCGATTGCCGATATTTCCCCGATTCGCCCCATGTTCCTCTACGGCTATCCGCACGTCCCGCGCCTGTCCACCGGGGTGCATGACCCGCTTCAGGCGGCCGCGCTGTATTTAGGCAGCGGCCGCACGGAGCTGCTGGTCATCACCCTGGATATCCTCTTCATCTCGAAGGAGAGCTCCGAGCGATGCCGCGCCGATCTGGAGGCCAAGACGGGCATCCCGGCGGCGCAGATCCTCATCAGCGCCACGCACACGCATTCGGGGCCGGTGACGGCGGATTATCTCGCCTTCCGCAGCGACCCTGTGGTGCCGAAAACCGACCCCGTGTACCTGGCCCATTTTGAAAGCCAGATCGTGGAGGCCGGCATCACCGCCTGGAAAAAGAAGGCGGAAGCCGAGATGGCCGCCGCCTCCGTGATGATTGACGGGGTGGGGTCCAACCGGCTCAGCCCCGAAGGCCTGGCGGACCGCGAGGCGGGCATCCTGGCTGTCCGGCGCAAGGACACGAAGGAGCTTATCGCGCTGAACGTGGTCTACAGCATGCATCCCACCGTCCTGCATGAGGACACCACGCTGGCCTCCGGCGATTTTCCCGCCATGGCCAAGCAGCAGATGGTCAAGGCGTTTCCCGGCCTTGTTCCCCTTTATCATACAGGGCCCTCGGGCAACCAGAGCCCGCGCTACAGCGTCAAGGCCCAGACGTTCGCCGAAGCGGAGCGCCTCGGCGGGCTGCTGGCGGCGCCGGTCATCGCCCGAGTTAAGGCCCTTTCGGATGCCGATTTTGATGCCAACCCGGTCCTGAAAGCCGCGGCCTGCCTGATGAAGCTGGAGCCGCGCACGTTCCGGAGCCTTCGGGAGGCTAAGGAGAACTTGCAGGCCAAGGTGGCTCATTATGAGCAGCTGAAAAAGGACGGCGCTCCCCACGGACCGGTGCGGACGGCGGAGTGCACCGTCTTCGGCGCGGAGGAGCTCGTGGTGCTGGCGAAGTCGCAGGAGAACGGCGAGCTGCGGGCCTGGCAGGATAAGTGCGCCACCATCCAGCTTCAGGCTTTTCGCATCGGCTCCGTTTGCCTGGCGTGCATGCCGGGCGAAGTGTTTGTCGAATACGGGCTTGAGATCAAGAAAAAGGCGCCCCTGAAAACGTGGGTGGTCAGCCTGGCCAATGGCGAGCTTCAGGGCTACATCGTCACACCCGAGGCCGAAGTGGAAGGCGGATACGAGGCGCAGTGCGGCTTCTTCAAGGCGTCCAATGGCGCCCGCCTGGTCGAGGAGCTGCTCCGCCTGGTGGAACGCGTCGCATGATCCTGTCGATCGACTGCGGCTCAACCAACCTGAAGGCGGCCTTGTTTGACAAGGAGCTGCGGATGGTTGCGCAGCACAGCCTGCCGCTCAACTATTGCCGCCGCGATGCGGTGTATGTGGAGTTCGATGCGGATGTGCTCTGGGACTCCTTCCAGCGCCTGCTGAGGGAGCTCCTGGCCAAGGGCGGGGTTTCGCTTGCCGCCTTGACCCATGTGACGATGGGCAGCCAGGCGCAGAGCTTTTGCCTGCTCGACGAGCGCGATAAGCCCCTGATCCCGTTCGTCAGCTGGATGGATATCCGGGCCGACGACGAATCGCTCGAGCTTACAAAGGCTTTCGGGGCTGACTTCCACCGGCATTGCAGCTTTTCCACTCCGCTACCCTCGATCCAGATCGTTAAAATGCTCTGGGTGAAGCGCCATTCTCCGGATCTCTGGGCCCGCTCCCGGCGGCTGGTCTCCATGCCCGGCTTCCTGTTCCTGAAACTGTCCGGGTTGAATATCATCGACACCAACCTGGCGGCCATGAGCGGGCTGTATTCGCTGGCTCGTGACGGCTGGTGGACCGATATCCTGGCGCTGACCGGCGTTCCATCCAGCTGGATGCCCGAGCTGAAGCCGGCCGGAGCGCCTTGGACCGGGACGATTTCCCTCGACGGCGTTTCGGCCGACGGGGTGGGGCTGGTTCCGGCGGGGAACGATCACACGGCCGGGGCGCTTGGCAACGGCTGCCGGCCCGGCGAGGTGATTGTCACGTTCGGCACGGCGCTGGTGGCCTACAGCCGGTGCGGCGTCGAGCCCGGCCCGTTTCATGCGGGCGGGTGCTGGGGGCCTTATCCGCTTGGCGGATATTATGAGCTCGCGTCGAGCGCTTACGGGTGCAGCGCGCTGGATTGGGCCCGGGAGATCCTGCTGCCTGGCCGCCCGGCGGCGGAGTTCGACGCGCTGGCGCTGACGGCAAAGCCGGGGTGCGGCGGGGTTCGGTTTGATCCCGCACTCGCCCGGACCGACTCGGCCTGGACCGGGAAGGGGAGCCCGGCGGATCGGGCCCGCGCCGTCCTGGAAGGGATCCTGTTCCTGCTTCGGCAGATGCTGGCCAGGGATATCCAGGCGCCGCGCGATCGCCAGGTGTGCGCATTGGGAGGCGGCTCCCGAAGCGCGATCTGGATGCGGATGGCGGCGGATGTTCTGGGCTGCACCGTGCGGCGGGGCGCCGGCGATAGCCTGCTGGGCGCGTCCGCCCTGGCCGCCGGCCGCGCGGAGTCGCTGGAAATGGTACACGACCGGGCGCTCGCGCCTGATCCCGCCGCGGCGGCCTGGTATGATGATTTGATTGGACGGGGTGTCGAATCTTGATGTAGTATGAGACCGCATTAGGGAGGAGTCGCCATGGACGAAAAAAAAGATAATCTTTCCGGTTTGGCCCCCCAGAATACGTCTGAAGCCACGATCAGCGAAACCGATATCGTTTTCGATTGCCCGTACTGCGGGAAGAACCTCTGCATCGACTATCACGGCGCCGGCCTGATGGTGGCCTGCCCCGAGTGCGAGAAGCGGCTCCAGGTGCCGATTCCCGAGGGCATGGACATCACCGATTTCGACAGTTCCACCGAAGAGGTCCGGGTTCGCCTGATTCACATGCGCGAAGCCCTCATCGAGGCCCAGAGCCGCCTGACCGAACAGCAGCAGGAACTGGCCAGCCTCCGCGAGCGCTGCCAGGCGTTCGAGCAGATCTTCGCCAATATCCGCGAAACCTTCCGGGCTATGCATGAAGATGCCTCGCGCATGAAGCGGGATATGACGCTCGTGAACGGAACCCTGGACCGGATTTCCAAGATGGCGGAAGATGCCATCGGCGAATCGCTCTAGCGGTTAACCCGGCGTCGCGTCCAGCGCGCTGAAGAGCTTTCTCTCCACGGCCGGCCAGGCGTAATTTTCAAGCACATAGCGCCGTCCGGCTTCAGCCATTTGCCCGCGGATATCGGGCTTGTCCAGCAAGAGCAGCAGCTCTTCCTCGAACTCCGGATAGCGGTTGAACCACAGGCCTCCGTTGCTGCGGCTGCAATGATCCTGCAGCACGGCGCTGATCTCCCGCACCAGCACGGGCGTGCGCGCCAGCCACGACTCCAGCAGCACAATGCTGAAGCTCTCGTTCAGGGACGGGTGGCAGAACACGGTTGCGCCCGCCATGGCTTCGTGCTTTTCCTGCTCGGAAACAAAGCCCACGTCCAGCAGGTGCGGCCGCAGGGCGGCCGGAACCGGAACATCGCCCGAGCCCGTCAGTACCAGCTTCACATCGCGGCCGGTCCGCGCGCGGAAGGCGGTCATGTAATCGAACAGCAGGGGCGTGCCCTTCAGCGGCTCGCGGCGGCCGCAGTAAACCACGTAGGGCACCTGCAGGCCGTGGCGGGCGGCGAAGGCGGCCGGGTCCGCGTCGAAGGCGTCGAGCCCCATGCCCACCACGCTGCCCTTGTTGGCCGGCAAGCCGTAAAGGCGGTGGGCCAGCTGTTTCTCGGGCTCCGAATTGAACAGGATGCCGGCCGCCTGGTGGAAAACGTTTTTGAAGAGCGAGACGCGGGCAAAGGCTTCGTCGTGCAGGCAGGGAAGAAGGAATGCGGTACGGGGGAACCGCTGGATGACGCCGGCGATCAGGCCGAACAGGTAGTGGCCCGCGACGATCCGGTCGAACGGCTCGGAGTCAAGGAAGGCCATGAGGGCGGAACTGTGGACGCTTTCATCCAGCCAGGCCTGCTCGTCCTCAAGGCTGAATTTCCCGCGGGAGATCCGCTCCTGGGCGCGGCCGAAGCGGTCGAGGTTGCGGCCCTGGTCCACCGGGAAGCAGTGGATGGTGAGCGGCCCCTCGCGCCGGATTCCGGCGGGCAGCTCGTTCTCCCAGGTGAAGTGGTTTGTCGCGCAGGTGGTCAGGAGGTGGACGTCGCGCCCCGACTTGGCGGCCTGGGCGGCGAGGGACTTGATGAGGGTCTCGGCTCCGCCCGCGCCGCCGATCCCGGCGAGGCGGGGGGCGACGAAGGCGATCCGGTTTGGCCGGCTCACGGCTGGGGGTTCCGCTTGTTCGCTTCCAGCTCCTTGATGCGGGACTCGAGGGCGTCGATGCGGCGCTTGTAGCGGTCGTCCAGCTCCTCGGCCAGCGCCAGCAGCATGCTGTTGACCTGGTTTTGCTGGGACCACAGGCGGTAGGTGTAGAACTTCAGGGTGTTCCAGATGCCTTTTTTGAAGCGGACGAGCAAGGGCGACAAGGCGCGGCGGCGCTCAGTGATGGGGAAGTCGTTGATGTCGATGGCCACGGCTTCGCGGAGGCTTTCCAGGTAGAGGGCGAAGAAGCCGTCCTGGTCCTTGATCTGGTCGAGGTTGGTCTTCTCGGCCACGGCGACGCGGAGGTCGGCGTAGAGGCCTTCGCTGGTCTTGCGGGCCACCTCGGCCTTGATTTGGGCCATCAAGGCCGCCACATCCACGCCTTCGGCCCCGATTTTGACGTCAGTGGTATCCATAGGCGCCCATTATGGTGACTTTGAAACCGGCTGTCAAATGCTGAGCGTGTCTCAGTTTGCGTGCCTTTGCTTGCAAACAGGTGGCCGTCGCGGTCCCTCGCGACGGAAACGGTCCCGCGAATGTTAGATCCCCTCACACGAAGACACGAAGACACGGAGATAACACGATAGTCTGATAATTTCTTTGTTTTGGGAGGGCCGGGTTACACCCCGGCCTCATGAGTCATGAGGGTCAAGCGCCAGTCCATCACGTGGCGACGCGTTGGAGGGCCGACCTCCGCGTCGGCCGCGCACGCTCAGGCGGCGCGCGAGATGGTTTCCGCAAAAGCCCTGTTGCTTATTTTTCGGGAAGTTGCGGATCACGCGGATTACCCGATGCTTTGAAATGGAGACGGCCGTTCCCGGCCGTTAGCGAAGTGATCAGAGCCATAGACAGGATTACCGGGATTCAACTGCGGACTTAGGCATGCCAGACGCTTGCACATGGGATTGTGTAGCGCCGC
>CAXNFL010000082.1:0-8238 GCA_964201555.1 Kiritimatiellia bacterium | reverse complement strand
CACCAGTTCCGGCGGCGGGCTTCGCGAGTTTCCCCTGGATCGCGTGAAAGCGGAGCTCGAGATCATCCACGCGGCCGGGATCCGGGATGTGCGGGTGCTGGACCGGACGTTTAACGAAGAGGAAGCGCGCAGCCTGGCGCTGCTGGACGTGTTCCGCGAGACGGGGGCCGGCATCCGGTTTCACCTGGAGATCGATCCCGCCCGCGTGACCGCGGGCCTGGCGGACTCGCTTCGCCGGTTCAGGCCCGGCTTGCTGCATGTCGAAGCCGGCGTGCAGTCGCTGGATGAGGAGGTGATGCGCCAGTCGGGCCGCCGGGGATCCCCGGCCGCCGTCCTGGAGGGGCTGCGGCTGCTCCTGGGCGTGTGGGGGCTGGAGGTGCACGCGGATCTGGTGGCTGGCCTGCCCGGCTCCAGCTGGGCGGGATTGAAGCAGGATCTGACGCTCCTCACGCTGCTGGGCGTGAGCGAGATCCAGCTTGAGATTTTGAAGATGCTGCCCGGCACCCGCCTCGAGGCGCTGCGCGAGCGGCTGGGGCTGGCTGCCTCGCCGGCTCCGCCCTACGAGGTGCTGCGCACGCCGGCCTTTTCCGCCGAGGAGCTGTGGCGGACGGCCCGGGTGTCTCGCGTGGTGGACGGCTTCCATAACCATCCGGCGCTGCGGGCCCTGACGCGCAAAGCCTGCATGATGATCCCCGATTTCTGGGCCACCCTGACGGACGCCGTGTATGCGAAGGGCGAGGTGCGCGAGGGGCTCAGCCTGCGCGCGCGGTTCCGGATTTTCAAGGCGTACCTCAAAGAGAAACAGCCGGCGCTCGTTCCGGAGTTGATCGACGGCTGGTATCGCGGGGATTACGGGATCGACGAGGAGTTGGCGCCCGCCCGCCTATGGCGCGGCGCGCTGCCCGAGGGCGTCAGCGCGGTGGAGCCGGGCGAGGGGCCCTTTGACCGGGTGGTGGCGGTGGAGGACCCGCCGGCGCGGTATTACGCCTTTAAGATCGAGGCGAGCGGCAAGAAGCGATTAGCGGCCGTATTTGCCCGGTCCGCTAATACTTGACCTCGTATTCGCCCTTGCCGAGGCGCTTCAGCTTATGGAAGCCGGATTTCTTGGCCCGGTCATCGAAGGAGGCGGTCGAGCCGCCGATGGAGGAGCGCGAGATGAGCTTGCGCACCGGCTGGCCGCAGGCGGGGCAGGTCGCGAGCGGGGCGTCCACGATGCGCTGGATGCATTCGAAGGGCGCGCGGCAATGGGCGCATCCGGTTTCCGGAGTCACAGCTTCATATTCGTAAATCGGCATGATTTACAATGTACATTCTGGACAAGGTTTCTGGCAAGTGTGATAATGAAACCTTTGACGAAATAATAGGGGGTCCCGCATGAACCGACGGCAGTTTTTGAAATCGTTGGGCCTGGGAGCGGTCTGCCTGGCCGGCCTCGGAGCGGTCAAGGCGTACGCCGAAACGGCGAAGCCGGGCGTTCAGGGTCATCCCAAGCCGGCCGCCAAGGCGCGTCCCCCGGCCACCTGCGGCGGGTGGGCCGACTCCGACGCCAACGGCATCTGCGACCGCTCGGTGAACGGGCCCAAGCCCTGCACCGCCATTCGCTGCCCCGGCAATGCGGGGAATAAGGATCGGCTGGCCGGCGCTCCGGCCGGAGCCTGCGCCCTGTGGAAAGATTCGGAAAAGAAAGGCTTCTGCTCCGTTTGCCTCGAAAAGAAGCCCTGCCTCTACTCGGTTTGTCCGGCGCATAAGGATCATCGGGGCGCATAGCAGCAAGGGGGACCGGCATGAAGTCAAAAAACGCGAAATCGGGCAAGACCATTCTCTGTATCGGCGCCGGCTACGTCGGCGGCCCCACCATGGCCATGATCGCCGCGCAGTGCCCCGAGCACCGGGTGATCGTGGTGGATATCGACGAGGCGCGCATCAAGGCCTGGCTGTCGGACGATCTGCCCATCTATGAGCCCGGGCTGGACGACCTGGTCCGCGCGTGCCGGAACCGGAACCTGTTTTTCTCCACCGATATCGCGGCCGGCATCCGCGATGCCGACATCATTTTCGTCAGCGTGAACACGCCCACCAAGACCTTCGGCATTGGCGCGGGCTGCGCGGCCGACCTCCAGTACTGGGAGAAGACGGCACGGCAGATCCTGGAGCATGCGGGCACCGACAAGATCGTGGTCGAGAAGAGCACGCTGCCGGTCCGCACGGCCGAGGCGATGGAGCGCATCCTCCATTCCAAGAAAGGGAACGTCAAGTTCACCGTGCTGTCGAACCCCGAGTTCCTGGCCGAGGGCACGGCCGTGCGCGACCTGACGAACCCCGACCGCGTGCTGATCGGCGGGCGGGAGACGCCCGACGGGCGGGCCGCCGTGCAGGCGCTGGCCGACATCTACGGCCGCTGGGTGCCGCGCGAGCGCATCCTGACCACCAACGTCTGGTCGAGCGAGCTCTCCAAGCTGGCGGCCAACGCGTTCCTGGCGCAGCGGATCAGCTCGATCAACAGCTTGTCGGCGCTGTGCGAGTCGACCGAAGCCGATGTGGGCGAGCTGTCGCGCGCGATCGGCATGGATTCCCGGATCGGCCCCAAGTTCCTGAACGCGAGCGTGGGCTTCGGCGGCTCCTGCTTCAAGAAGGACATCCTGAACCTGGTCTACCTGTGCCAGCACTACGGGCTGGGGGAGGTGGCGGATTACTGGCAGGCCGTGCTGAAGATCAATGATTACCAGCAGGCGCGGTTTGCGGCCAACATCGTCTCCCGCATGTTCAACACGGTGGCGGGCAAGCGCATCGCCCTGTTCGGCTTCGCGTTCAAGGCGGACACCGGCGACACGCGGGAGAGCCCCGCGATCCGCGTGGCCCGCGAGCTGATCGAGGAGCGCGCCGAGGTGGTGATCACGGATCCCAAGGCCCTGACGAATGCCCCGCGCGTGCTGGCCGACCTGGCCGGGCGCGTGAGCTTCGAGGCCGACCCGTACCGTGCGGCCGAGGGCGCGCATGCCATTGCGGTGATGACCGAGTGGAAGCAGTACAAGGAGCTGGACTACAAGCGGATCTTCCGCGGCATGGTGAAGCCCGCCTTTCTTTTCGACGGACGGAACCTGCTGGATCCCGCGGCCCTGTTCAAGCTCGGGTTCAACGTCTATCCCATTGGCCGGCCGCCGCTGAGCCATCTTCAATGAAGAATGAAGAGTGGGTGGTGGTCGATACCGAGACGAACGGCCTCTACCCGCCTGTTTTCACCCTGGAAATCGCGGCGCAGCGCATGATCGGCTGGGAGCCGGCGGGCGACCCGTTCCAGATCCTGCTGAATCACGATGTGCCCATCGATCCGGCCGCGCAGGCGGTGCACGGCTACTCCCGGGAGTTCCTGCGGAAGGCGGGCCGCGCGCCGCTCGAGGCGCACGCGCTGTTCCGGGACTATGCCGGAGACCGGCCGATTGTGGCGTATAATTTGTCGTTCGACTGGGACCGCGTGCTGCAGCCCGAGTGGCAGCGGCTCCGGCTTCCGGCGGCGGGGTGCAAGGGCTTTTGCGCCATGACCCTGGCCCGGCGGGTGATCCACGAGACCGTCAATCACCGGCTCGAGACGATGAAGCAGCATTTCCGCCTGACGGAGAGCCGGTCGCACCGCGGCTTGAATGACGTCATGACAGTGGTCGAGTTGTTCGGCGGCGTTTTCCGCGAGCGGCTGGCCGCATCGGGCGTGGTGGGCTTCGAGGCGGTGGCGGTCTTTTCGCGGCGCACGCCCATTGCGGGGTGCCATGCGGCGCTGCGGCGGGGCTGTCAACCGGAGCCGGAGGCGCCTGCTCCGATCCGGACGGAGCCGGCTGTTCGGGCGACGCCGGTGGTCCGGCCGATGACGGTCACCCGGGTGAAGTCGGTGATCCGCGATGTGTTGCGCGTGTGCCGGAAGGTGGAGGAGGAGGGGCCGGAGGGGCGGGCCATGGCGGCGCTGCGGAAAAAGATCGAGGCGTGCCCGTACCCGTCGATTTACCCCATGTGCGCGATCCGCCGCCAGATGGAGCAGCCGAATGCGGCGCCCGCGGCCCTGATGGCCGTTATTGGCGACGCCCTGGCCGCGTACGAGGATTCACAGGCATGATGCGCCGTTGAAATCCGTTGCGGTCGCCGGGGGGACGCACTAGGATACAAGCGATTCTAATAAGGAGAACGCGCCATGGATGCCTTGCCGAAACCCCCTCCGCTACCCGAACCGTTTTTCCGGCGCAATGCCATCAGCTTCAAAATGGCGGGCATTTTGATCCTGGCCCTGCTGCTGCTGATTCCGCTGGCCCTGATCCGTTCCCTTATTTCCGAGCGCCAGGCCCGGCGCGATGAAGCCGTCATGGACATCACCTCCACGTGGGGCCATCAGCAGGTTGTCGTGGGGCCGGTCCTGATCGTGCCGTATGAGTACAAGACCAAGTCCTGGAAGGAAGAGGTGGTCAACGGGAAACGCGAGCGGGTCGAGGTGCTGGAAACCCTGGCGGCAAACGCCTTCTTTCTTCCCTCTGAATTGTCTGTGGCCGGCCAGGTGGATCCCAGCAAACTTCACCGCGGGATTTACGAAGCCATTGTGTATAAAAGCGAGCTGGCCGTGTCGGGCCGGTTTTCGCCGCCCGATTTTGGAGCCCTCGGCATTGCCCCCGAAAACGTGCGCTGGGCGCAGGCCCAGGTGACGATGGCGGTCAGCGACCTTCGCGGGGTGGGCGACGTGCTGACCATGAAGCTGGGCGAGTTGACCGGGGAGTTCGTTCCCGGCTGCCGGTTGACCGGTTACGACTCCGGCATCACCGCCCGCTTTCCCGGGCTGCAGGCGGGAAGCAATCTCTCCTTCCAGATGACGCTGGACCTGAAGGGAAGCGGGGGCGTCCAGTTCG
Source organism: Kiritimatiellia bacterium (assembly GCA_964201555.1). GTDB lineage: Bacteria > Verrucomicrobiota > Kiritimatiellia > CAIKKV01 > CAIKKV01 > CAIKKV01. The sequence continues at coordinate 3,358 of CAXNFL010000082.1, read as the reverse complement.
CTCCCGTGGGGCAGAAAACGCGCGTGAAAATGACCTCCTCATGGGCGGATCCCAGCTTTTTCGGGGCCTTTTTGCCGACCGATCGGATGGTCGGGCCCAAGGGATTTGAAGCGTCCTGGGAGGTCTCCTGGTATGGACGGAGCTATCCGCAGCAGACGACGGACCAGACCAAGGGCTACGCGTTCTCTCCCGAGCAGGTGGAGCCGTCTCTTTTCGGCGTGAACTTCCTGTCCGGGGTGGACTCCTACCGGATGGTGGAGCGGGCGGCCAAATATGGCATCCTGTTCATCGCCCTTATTTTCACGGCCTTTTTCCTGTTTGAAATCCTGTCCGCCCTGTCGATTCATACGGTTCAATATACGCTTGTGGGAGCTGCGCTCTGCCTCTTCTACCTGGCGCTGCTGTCGCTTTCGGAGTTTATCCGCTTCGGGTATGCCTACTGGGGCGGGGCCGTGGCCTCGTCGCTCTTGATTGTGTTTTACAGCCTGAAGGTGCTGGGCGGCGGATTGCGCACGCTGATCATCGCGGTTGCCCTCGCCGCCATCTACACGTACCTGTACGTGGTGCTCCAGATGCAGGACTATTCGCTCCTGTTCGGCACGGCGGGGCTGTTCGTCGTGCTGGGCATTGTGATGTATGCCACCCGCAACGTCGACTGGTCGACGCGGAAATAGCCGGCGGACCGGCCTACCTGGCGTATTGCAAGGCGAGCAGGGAGTAGCAGGTCACGAGCACGGGGTCCGATTCCTGCCAGCGGCCGGCGTTGTTGACCCAGAAGCCCTGGCCCTTTTCGGCGCCCGGCTGCTGCAGGGCGATGAGCTTGTCGGCCAGCGCCTGGCGCCAGGCCAGCGGTTTTTCCTGACCCGGCATTTTCAGCTCGGTGCGGCCTGATGAGGTCAGGGCCTTGGAGAGGATGTTGTAGAAGTAGTACTGGCCTTCCTTGCCCATGCCCGGATTCTCATCCAGCGTCCAATGGTTGACGGCCCAGTCGAGGGCCGACTTCACCCGCGCATCCGTGCGGTCCACGTTGGCGTAGATCAGGCTCAGGACGCCGGCATAGGTCATGGTCCCATAGGACCGGAACACCACCACGCCCTGCGCGTTGGTCTGGACGCCCGCCTTGCTCTCGTTGGGGCGGTAGCTGAAGCCGCCGGCCTCATTGGTGCCGGTCGCTTCGCCGTTCTGGCAGCGGGCGAGATATTTCTGGACGGCTTCCCAGTTCAGGTCGGCCTTGGCCGTGCCGGCCGGGCGCAGATCTTCCACCTTTTCGGAAAGCCGCATGGCCTCCACGGCCCAGACCGTGTTGTTCAGGTCCGAGTAGGGCCGCTCGGATTTGGCGTCGTAGCCCATGCCGCCGCTGTTGACGTCATCGCCCAGATACTGCGCGGCCGCCAGGAAGCGGCGGGCCTTGAGGAGGGCGGGGGCGAGGGAGGGGTCGTTTAGCGCGCTGAGCGCCGCCAGGCAGATGGCCGTGTTGTAGTTGCTCAGCCCGCCGCCGCGCCCGGGCAGCACGCGGTAGAACCCGCCGTCTTCCTGCCGGGTGGAGAGGATGAAGGCGAGGCCCTTCTTGATGATGTCGTCCTTGCCGGGGAAATCGCTTTGGAAAAAGCACCAGAGCGGCAGGGCGGTCAGGGCGGGATAGCGGTTGTCCGACCAGGAGCCGTCGGGCTTCTGCTGGGCCTTGAGCCAGGCCAGGCCCCGCTCCAGTGCCTCCTTGCTGGTGGCGGGGGCGGGCGCCGGTGCGGCCACGGCGGGAGCGGTGATCGAGGGCGGGGGGAGCGGAGGCGGAAGGGGCGTTTCGGCGTTTGCCGGGGGAGTCAGGCTGGCCGCCAGGAGAAGCGCCGTCGGGAGCGTGAACAGGTGCAGTTTCATAGGCGTGATCCTTTCTTCTAAAGTCGTTATTAACATAATTATAAGCGCCTGAACATGGCAAAAGGTTCAGTGGCGGCCTTCCTTTTTCTTGTTGCATTGGGGCGGCTCACTCACGGAAAATAGAAGGCTATGGAATCGGAGCCTGTCAACCCCCTCGAGGATGCCGCGCTCATGGCCGCCTCGCGCACGGGCGACATGGACGCCTTCGCCGAATTGGTCCGCCGCCATCAGCGGGGGCTGGTGAACTTTTTCATGCGCATGGGCGCTTCTTCCCATGCCGAGGATTTGGCGCAGGAGACGTTTGTCCGGCTTTTCAACTACCGGGACCGGTATCAGCCTTCCGCCAAGTTCACGACTTTCTTGTACACGCTGGCTCGCCACGCCTGGTGCGACCTGCTCCGCCAGTGGCAGCGGAGGGACAAGGGCCTGGAGTTGCTGCGGAACAATGCGGCGGTCCGGGACGACGAACGGCGCGAGCCGCTGGAGGGGCGCGTGGAGGCGGTGCGGGCCGCCGTGGAGCGCCTGCCGGAGAAGCTGCGGTTGGTGGTGGTGCTGGGCGTGTACGAAGGGTTCGATTACGAAACGATCGCGCGGGTGGCGGGGATTCCCGTGGGCACGGTGAAGTCCCGCATGTTCCTGGCGACGCAACGGCTGAAGGAGTGGCTGAACCATGAAAACGCCTCAGAGTCCATGCCCTGAAAAGGGAACGCCCCTGGCCTATGCCCAGGGCGCGTTGAAGCCCGAGGCCGCCGCCGCCTTCGAGCGGCATGCCGCGGCCTGTGCGGCTTGCCAGGAAGAGTCGCGGACAGACGCTGCCCTGATGGCCCGCCTGAAAGAATGGCCCGACCGAGCCCCGGCGCGTGACCTTGTGGGGCCTCTGTTGAATCAGCTGGCCCGGAAGCCCGCCTCGCCCTGGCTCCGGTTCGGCCCGGCCGCCTGCGCGGCGGCGGCTGTTCTGCTGCTGTTGGCGGGCGGATTTGAATGGTGGAACCGCCAAGATCCCCGCCGTCTCGCCATCGGGCAGGCCTCGCAGTGGCTGGTGACGGCCCAGCGGCCCGACGGAAGCTGGGCGGGCGCCGGGAAGGCGGGCGAGCCGTACGATCCCGCCCTGACGGGGCTTGGCCTGCTGGCGGCTTTGGATCTTCCGCAACAGACGGCCCTTCGCGCGGCCGCCGACAAGGCGGCCGGCTGGCTCATGCGGAATCAGTCCGCCGAGGGCCGGCTGGGGCCGGTCTTTTCGGGCAGCCCATACAATCAGGGGATCGCCACGCTGGCGCTGTTGAAGTGGTGTTCAGGGAATCCGGGCGCCCCCTTGCCCCCCGGGGCGGAGCGGGCGGTTCGGCTAATTGTGGACAGCCAGCACGGTTCCGGCGGGTGGGGGTATGGGGAGGGGGACCCCACTCCCAATGTGTCGGTGACCATCTGGCAGTTGCAGGCGTTGCGCCAGGCCGAGACGATGGGCCTGGCCGAGGCCACGCCCGCGCTG
>CAXNFL010000081.1:0-8312 GCA_964201555.1 Kiritimatiellia bacterium | reverse complement strand
CAGCGCGTTCAGGGGATTGCCGATCTCGTGGGCCACGCCGGCGGCCAGGAGCCGGACGGCGTTCAGCCGCTCGGACTCGACCATCGAGGCCGCCGATTCACGTTCGGGGGTGACGTCGCGCAGGATCACCACCGCGCCGGAGGCGCGCTTTTCGACCATGGCCAGCGGCACCACGTAGAAATTGACGATCCGGTGGCGCGGATAGGTGACCTCCAGCTCCTGTTTCACAAGCCGGGTCCACTCCCCGCCATCGAACCCCAGGAGCTTCTTCCAGTCCAGCTCGCGCAGGTGCTTCGAGGCGTGCTGGCCCCGCACGGCATCGGGAACAAGGCCCAGCAGATCCCCCGCGGCGCGGTTGATGTAGCTGATCCGCCCCTCCTCGTCCAGCACGAGGATGCCCTCCTGGATGGCCTGGAAGATCGTCTCCAGCAGGCCCTTTTCCTGGGCCAGGCGGACGAAGTAGGTCTGGAGGCTTTCGGGATCGAGCCGGTCGATCCGCTCCATCAATTTGTCGAGGAATCCGGCTTTCATGGCGCGGGCACGGGCGGTTCGAGCGGTTCCAGGAACTGGCCTCGGGCAAAGCCCGAGCCCTTGACGGGCGCGGCCGTGGAAATGCGTTCGGTGACGCCCTCCACCCGGAGCGTGCCCACCACGGCGCCCGGCAGCCAGGTCAGCAAGTCGCCCGTGCTCGGATCCGTCACCGGCACGGGATTCTTGCGCACGCGATAGAGGCGGCCGGTCTCGAAGCCCTCCGCCAGGCCGCCATTCAAGATGATGGAGCCCTCCTCGGAACCGCAGATCATGGGCTGCCAGTATTGCTTGGGAATGTCGCGCAGCAGCTGGCGCACCCCGCCGCGGATGGCCTCGCGCGTGGCCGAGCCGAGCGGCGTCCGGTAGAAGGCCTCCCCGCCGAAGCGGACGCCCTTGTACTCGGCTTCAATGCCCGCCTCGCGCGCGTAGGCATGGCCCACGCAGGGCACGGAGCCGAGAATGACGCCGGTTTCCACATCCACGACCGTCAGGCTCAGCGACACCTGCGCCACGTAGCCCCGCCCGAACAGGAACAGGCGGCGCATGGCCACGAGGAACGAGCCGCCGCCCACATGGGTGAAGTCGTTGATCTCGCCGCGGATCAGGAAGCGGCAGTTCTTGAGCTGGCCCGTCGCCGCTCGTCCCTCTTTCCGGAACAGCGGATTGTTCTGCAGGTTCAGCTCGCTGATGATCTGGTTCAGGTTCTGGCGCTCCAGCACCTCGTAGTGCCTGCTTTTCTTCAGCTCCAGCACCAGGAGGTCGGCGATGCCGTCGCCGATCTGCCACTGGCCCTCGAACCCCGAGCGGTTGGCAAAGGAGGAGACGGCCACCACCGGCTTGAGCGGGCGGGTGACGAACGGTTCGGGAGGCGGCGGGATCAGGGCCGGAGGACTGGCGCACCCGGCCGCCAGAATGACGGCCAGAAACGCGATTCCCGGCAGGCGCCGGAGCATGAAAGCCATAGACATCCTTTCCAGTATCCACTCTTGTCCGGCCATTATGATTCATGCTAAGGTAAAACGCAAATTGGAAATTGTGACATTCTGTCACGTCCGGGGGAGTCGTTGCAGGGCATGGAATCGACCGCAAAGGATCTGAACGCAGAGGCGCCTGAAATCGTAACGGGCACGGTGGAGCGCATCGTGTACCGCAACGAGGAGACCGGCTATACCATCTGCGCCATCCAGCCGGCGCGGCGGGCGCCCGAGATCGTGGTCGCCGGCACCTGCGGCGCCGTCTGGGAAGGCGAGCTCCTGAAAGCCGAAGGCCGGTGGGAGACTCACCCGCGCCACGGCAAGCAGTTCACCGCCGCCTCCATCACCTGCGTGGCGCCGCTCGACCCCACGGGAATCGAAAAATACCTCGGCAGCGGACTGATCCCCGGCATCGGCAAGGTGATGGCCCAGCGGCTGGTGAAGAAGTTCGGGGTCGACACGCTCCGCATCATCGACAAGGAATCCGCGCGCCTGCGGGAGGTGGCGGGCATCGGGGAGAAGCGGCGCGAGGAGATCCGCAAATCGTGGATCGAGCAGCACGCCATCCGCGACATCATGATCTTTCTCCAGTCCCACGGCGTGGGGCTGGCCCAGGCGCACCGGATCTACAAGCAGTACGGCGACCAGGCCATCGCCATGGTCCAAGCCAACCCCTACCGGCTCAGCCGCGACGTCTGGGGCATCGGGTTCAAGTCCGCGGACCGCATCGCCTCCACGCTCGGCATTCCGCACGACTCCCCCCTGCGGGCCCGCGCCGGCGTGCTCTACGTGCTGGAGACCTTCAACGAGGAAGGCGACTGCTACACGCCCCGCCCCGAGCTGGCCGAAACCGCCGAAACGCTCCTTGGCATTTCCAGGGACAAGATCGAGCAGGCCATCACCGACGAGGCGGCCTCCGGCACCCTGACGGAAGAACGGGGCAACCTCTACCTCACCCCCATGTTCGAGGCGGAAAAAGGAGTGGCGCTCCGCCTGCAACGCCTGCTGAAAGCCCCGGTTCCGGCGGGCGTCGAACCGCCCGACGCCGCCCTGGCGCGGGCCGAGCAGAAGATGGGCATCGCCTTTGCGCCCGGCCAGCGGGATGCCCTCCGGCTGGCGCTGCTCAACAAGGTGTCCATCATCACCGGCGGGCCGGGCGTAGGCAAAACGACCATCGTGCGCGCGCTGGTGGATGCGTTCCAGGCCCGGCGCCTGAACGTCTGCCTCGCCGCCCCCACCGGCCGCGCCGCCAAGCGGCTGGAGGAATCGACCGGCCGCGAGGCCAAAACCCTTCACCGCCTGCTGAAGTTCAACCCCGCCAAGCGGCAGTTCGACCACAACCCCGAGCATCCCCTGCCCGCCGACGTGCTGATCCTGGACGAAACGTCGATGATCGACATCGTCCTCATGCACACCGTCCTGAAGGCGCTGGCGGACAAGACCCGGCTGGTGCTGGTGGGCGATGTGGACCAGCTCCCCAGCGTGGGGCCCGGCAACGTGCTGCGCGACCTCATCGATTCCGGGGTCATTCCCTGCGCCCGGCTCAACACGATCTTCCGGCAGGGCAAGGACAGCTGGATCGTCCTGAACGCCCATCGCGTCAACCAGGGGGACAGCCTGGAGCTGCCGCCGCGCGGCCCCGAGCTTTCGGATTTCTATTTCATCGAGCAGGACGAGCCGGAGGACCTGATCCGCTCGCTGGTCAGCCTGATCACGGACCGCATTCCCGCCCGCTTCAAGCTCAACCCGCGCTCCGACGTCCAGGTCCTCACCCCCATGCGCAAGAATCAGCTGGGCTCCGAGAACCTGAACCGCGTCCTGCAGGAGGCGCTGAACCCCACGGCGCCAAGCCTGGAGCGCTTTGGCCGCCGCTACCGCGAAGGCGACCGGGTCATCCAGATCCGCAACAACTACGACAAGAACGTGTTCAACGGCGACATCGGCCTGATTCACGGGATCGAGGCGGAGGCCCAGAAGGTCACGGTCGACTTCGACGGGACCCGGGTGACCTACGAAGCGGGCGAGCTGGACGAGCTGGACCTGGCCTATGCCTGCTCGATCCACAAATCCCAGGGCAGCGAGTATCCGGCCGTGATCATCCTCATGGCCACCCAGCACTTCAAGCTGCTGCAGCGCAACCTGCTTTACACGGCCATCACGCGGGGGAAAAAACTGGTTTGTCTTGTGGGATCGCGAAAAGCCGTGTATATAGCCATTAAAAATAACCGTATGACCCAGAGGCGCACCGGCCTGCAAGACCGTTTGACCGGCCGCCTCTGATCGTTTTTGAAAGGCTGACGTCCCGTGAATTTGAAACAGGTGCTCGATCCCCAAACCATCCGCCTTGAACTGGCCGGAACCACCAAGCAGTCGATCATCGAGGAATTGCTGGACCTGCTGGTCAAGGCCGGAAAACTGACGGATCGGGCCGAAGCGCTGAAAGCCGTGCTGGAGCGCGAGTCCAAGATGTCGACGGCCATCCAGAACGGCGTGGCCATCCCGCATGCCAAAACCGACTCCGTCACCGAACTGGTGACGGCGATCGGCCTGTCGCCCAAAGGGGTGAACTTTGAATCGCTGGACGGCAAGCCCTCGCAGATCTTCATCATGACCCTTTCGCCCAAGTCCAAGCTGGGGCCCCACATCCAGTTTCTCTCCTCCATCAGCCAATCGCTCGATGATGCCGCGATCCGCCGCACCCTGCTTCGCGCCAAGACGCCCCAGGAAGTCATCGACCTGCTGACCGCCTGACATGAAAGCCCTCCTCATCCCCAAGACGCCGTTTGGCCCGGTGGCGCTTGTCTGGAGGATGCACAAGGACCGTCCCCTCCTGAGCCGCGTCCTGCTGTCCCGGCCCGGACTTCGCGCCGACAGGCAGCTTCGGCGGGACTATCCCGGCGTGGCGAATGCCTCGTGCCGGGACATGGACGAGGTCGCCAGGAACCTCCACGATTTCCTCGAAGGGGCGGACCTCCGGTTTTCCATTGACCTGGCCGATCTGGGTTCCTGCACCGCCTTCCAGCAATCCGTGCTGCGCGCCGAGCATGGGATTCCCCGGGGAAGCGTCAGCACCTACCGCCGGCTCGCGGAGCATCTGGGAAAGCCCCTGGGCGCGCGCGCCGTGGGAAACGCCCTGGCGAACAATCCGTTTCCCCTCATCGTGCCCTGCCACCGCGCCATCCGCTCGGACGGCCACCTGGGCGGATTTCAAGGCGGCCTGGCCATGAAACGCGCCTTGCTGGAAAACGAGGGCATTGCGGTCAATCAGGAAAATTGCGTTTTCCTGAAATATGGGATTGACGACAGGCCATCGCTTCACCTATATTTACAACCCGTTGAAGTGAGGCCGGAGAATACCACCGGCTGAGTCAGGAAGGGAGCGTGATTTCCAGCGTGATTCAAGTTAGAATTAAAAAAGGCGAGACTGTTGACCGGGCCCTGAAGCGCCTCAAGAAGGTGCTCGATAAAGAGGGTCTGATGCGAGAGATTCGTAATCATCGCTACTTCGAGAAGCCCAGCGAACAGCGCCGTCGCGAAAAGGCCAGGGCCCGCATCCGCGCCCGCCTTCAGGGTCGCTAGGACTCAGGACTGAGCTTAAACGCCGGGATCTCACGATCCCGGTGTTTTTTTTTCAGGGGGTGACGCATGATCTTCGCCCTTTCGACAAGATGGAATGCCTTCCGCCATGCGGCCGGCGAAACGCTGGTCGATGAGATCCTGGCCTTGGGCTTCGAACACATTGAACTGGGCTACGACTTTCGCGTCGACCTGCTGCCGGGCCTCCTCACACGCATTCAGTCCGGCGCCGTACAGGTAGACAGCCTTCACGCCCCCTGCCCCATTCCCCTGGGCCTTCCCGCCGGCCATCCCGAATATTACACCCCGGCCGACACCCACGAGACCGAGCGCATCGTCGCCGTCCGCCTCATCCGCGACACGCTCCACATGGCCGCCGATCTCGGCGCCCGCGCCGTGGTCGTCCACGCCGGCAACGTCGACATGACGCACTATTCCTACCGGCTCCTGGATCTTCAGAACAGCGCCCACCCGGAGCGCTGGTACAACCGGTGGCGAACCAACCGCTGGCGCGCCCAGCTGGAGCTCAAACGGCTCAAGGGGGCGCCCCCCCACCTGGCCGCCCTGACCCGCAGCCTCGAGGAGCTGCTCCCCGACCTGGAGGCCCTGCGCATCGTCCTGGCCATCGAGAATCTCCCCACCTGGGAGTCCATCCCCACGGAAGCGGAATTGGGGACAATCCTGGAGCGCTTCCCGTCCCCCTGGCTGGGCGCCTGGTACGACATCGGCCACGGCGTTACCCGGGAGCGGCTAGGGTTTTCGAACCCCCTCCGCTGGCTGGACAAACTCGAGCCGCGCCTGGCCGGCATGCATATTCATGACGTGGACCCCAAAAACAACGACCACCTGGCGCCCGGCGCCGGCTCTCAGGATTTTAAACCTTTCCGAAAGTGGGCCGAAAAGGATATTCTCCGGGTGGTCGAAGTCCGTCCCGGGCTCCCGGCCGAAGCGCTCAAGGCCGGCTTGAGCCACCTGCGGGCAGCCTGGGAGGCGCCCGTGGACACGCCGCCGGCCTGACCGGCACAACCAAGGAGGAGCAGTCACCATGGCAAAGAAAGCATTGATCACAGGCATCACCGGGCAGGACGGTTCCTATCTCGCCGAACTGCTCCTGGAGCAGGGCTACACCGTGATCGGCATGGTCCGCCGCTCCAGCACCGAGAACTTCGAACGCATCCAGCACCTGCGGGATCGCATTGAGCTGGTCCAGGGCGACCTGCTCGACCAGTGGTCGCTGATCCACATCCTGAAAACGACCCAGCCCGACGAGATCTACAACCTGGCGGCCATGTCCTTCGTCCCCACCTCCTGGAGCCAGCCCACGCTGACCGGCGAGTTCACCGGCATCGGCGTCACCCGCGTGCTCGACTCGATGCGCCTCGTCTGCCCCAAGGCCCGCTTCTACCAGGCCTCCAGCAGTGAAATGTACGGGAAAGTGCTGGAAGTGCCGCAAACCGAGAAAACGCCCTTTTACCCCCGCAGTCCCTATGCGGTCGCCAAAGTCTATGGCCATTACATCACGGTGAACTACCGTGAAAGCTATAATCTCTTCGCCGTCTCCGGCATTCTCTTCAATCACGAAAGCCCGCGGCGCGGGCTCGAGTTCGTCACCCGCAAGATCACGGACGGCGTGGCCCGGATCAAGCTGGGTCTGGCCGACAGCCTGGCCCTCGGCAACGTGGACTCCTGCCGCGACTGGGGCTTCGCCGGCGATTATGTCCGCGCCATGTGGATGATGCTCCAGCAGGACCAGCCCCAGGACTTCGTCGTCGCCACCGGCGAATCGCACTCGGTGCGGGAGTTCTGCGAAATCGCCTTCCACCATGTCGGGCTCGACTGGGCCAAGTATGTCCGCCAGGACCCCCGCTTCATGCGGCCGGCCGAGGTCGACCACCTGTTTGGCGATGCATCCAAGGCGCACCGCATTCTCGGCTGGAAGCCGGAAGTCAATTTCGCCGGCCTGATCCGCATGATGGTGGATGCGGACATGGCTCGGCTCCAGACGACCGGACGGAGATAACACCGATGCGGGTTTTTATCACGGGCGCCTGCGGATTCGTGGGCCAATACCTGGTGCGGGAGCTCGAAGCCGCGGGCCACCAACCGTTTGGATTCGGGCTGGAGCCGTCTCCGGGGCCCCATTTCTGCCCCGTGATCCAGGGCGACATCCTCAAGCCCGAATCCGTGGCCGAAGCGGTCAAGCAGGTGCGGCCGGACGCGGGCGTCCACCTCGCCGCCCTCGCCTCTCCCGCCGATGCGGCCACCCGCAGCGCCCTGATGGCCGCCGTCAATGTGCAGGGAACGGTCCACGTTCTCGAGGCCTTCCGCCGGGAAGCGCCGGCGGCACGGCTGCTGACCGTCAGCTCCGCCCGCATCTACGGCTCTCGAAATCCCGGAACGCCCATCCGGGAAGACGATCCCCTGACGCCCGACAGTCTCTACGCGGTCACCAAGGAGGCGGCGGATCGGCTCACGCTGCAATACGCGATTGATTTCCAGTCGCCCTTCCTGACGGCACGGCCGCACAACCACACGGGCCCCGGCCAGGGCGAAGCCTTCAGCGCGGGCAGCTTCGCCGCCCAGTTCCGGCGCATGGCCGACGGCACGGCCCCGGCCATCCTGAAAATCGGCAATCCCGAAAGCGCCCGGGACTTCCTCGACGTGCGCGATGTGGTCCGCGCCTACCGCCTGTTGCTGGAACAGGGCAAACCCGGGCTGGCCTACAACATCGCCTCCGGCCGCCAAGTCTCGATCCAGATGATCATCGACACCCTCGCCCGGATTACCGGGGTCACGCCGGAGGTGCAGATCGAAGAGTCCCGCTTCCGGCCCGCCGATTTCAGCGCCCCCCTGGACACCTCCCGGCTGGTTTCCCACACGGGGTGGAGCCCCCGCTTGACGCTTGAACAGACGCTTCGGGACATGGTGACCGGTTAACGGGAGCAACATGAAAAGGCTTGCGAAATGGGGCGGCTGGATCGCGCGCCTGACGATCGGGATCGGCTTGGGCGCCTGGATCATCCACCGCCTTCTCGCCGAACCGCAGGACTTTGACTCCCGGGACTGGACCCGCTGGTGGCCTCTCTGGATGATCGGAGGACATCTGCTCTTTTTCGCGGCCTACCTGCTGGGCGTTGTCCGGTGGCGCCTCCTGATGGACAGCCATTCCATCCACCTGACCTGGAAACGGGCGTTTTCCCTCTTTTTCATCGGACATTTTTTCAACGCCTT
>CAXNFL010000080.1:0-8322 GCA_964201555.1 Kiritimatiellia bacterium | reverse complement strand
CCGGCCTTGACCGCCGACAGATACATGGCCACGGCCATGCCGCTGGTCATGTGCGAGTGGACCTGCACCGGCAGCTTGACCGCCTTGACGAGCGCGCCGATCAGCTCCGTGGCCGCCGCCGGGGTCAGGATGCCCGCCATGTCCTTGATGCACAGCGTGTCGGCGCCCATCGCCTCCTGCTCCTTGGCGATGGTGACGAACTTCTCGACCGTATGCACGGGGCTGTAGGTGTAGCAGATCGTGGCCTGGGCGTGGCCGCCGTACTTTTTGACCGCCTGGATCGCCTTCTCGAGGTTGCGCGTGTCGTTCAGCGCGTCGAAGATGCGGAAGATGTCGACGCCGTTCTGGACGGCGAGGCAGATGAAGCGCTCGAGGACATCGTCGGAGTAGTTGCGGTAGCCGAGGATGTTCTGGCCGCGCAGGAGCATCTGGAGCGGGGTTTTCTTGGCGCGGGCCTTGATCTGGCGCAGGCGCTCCCACGGATTTTCCCGCAGGAAGCGCAGGCAGACGTCGAACGTGGCGCCGCCCCAGACTTCGAGGGAGTAGTAGCCGGTGTTGTCGATCGTGTCGATGATATCGAGGATGTCACGGGTCCGCATGCGCGTGGCCCAGAGCGACTGGTGGGCGTCGCGCAGGGTGGTGTCGGTGATGCGGAGGGGGATGCGGGCGGTGGTCGCTTTTGATTTCATAGGTTAGAACCGTCCTATTTTGGAAAATTTATCGTAGCGCCGGTCCAGCAGCTTCTTGGTGCTGAACCCCTTCAACTCGGTGAGATGTTTAAGGAGAACTTTGCGGACCGCCTTCATGGTGCCCGCCATGTTGCGGTGGGCGCCGCCCGGCGGCTCGGGCACGATTTCGTCGACGACCTTGAGCTTGAGAAGGGCGGTGGCCGTGATCTTGAGGGTCTCGGCGGCCTCGGGCGCCTTGGCCCCGTCGCGCCAGAGAATGGAGGCGCAGCCTTCGGGCGAGATCACGGAGTAGACGGAGTGGGAGAGCATGAGGATGCGGTCGCCGACTCCGATGCCGAGCGCGCCGCCGCTGCCGCCTTCGCCGGTGACGACGACGACGATGGGGGTGGCGAGGCTGCTCATGTCGCGCAAGTTGCGCGCGATGGCTTCGGCCTGGCCGCGCTCTTCGGCATCGAGGCCGGGGAAAGCCCCGGAGGTGTCGATGAAGGAGATCACGGGCAGGTGGAACTTTTCGGCCAGCCGCATGAGGCGGAGGGCCTTGCGGTAGCCCTCGGGGCGGGCCATGCCGAAGTTGAAGCGGATGTTCTCCTCGACCGACTTGCCCTTCTGGTGGCCGATGATCATGACGCGGTGCTTGTCGAGCGTGGCGAACCCGCCAATGATGGCCTGGTCGTCGCCGAAGGCGCGGTCGCCGTGCAGCTCGATGAAGTTCCCGAACAGGTTGGCGATGTAGTCGCGCAGGGACGGGCGCTCCGGGTGGCGGGCCACCTGGACCGTCTGCCAGGCCGTCAGGTTGGCGTAGATCGGCTTCAGCTTGGCCTCGAGCTCGAGGTTCAGCTTGTCGATCTCGGCCTGCACCCCGGGCTTGGCTTCCTTCAGCGCGGCGAGTTCGCCGAGGCGCGTTTCAATAGCTTCCAGCGGTTTTTCGAAGTCAAAACTCATTGCGTGAGCCCTTAATCCACCTTGGTGTTCATGCTGAATTCGATGAGTTTGCGCAGGGTTTCCCGGAGGTCCTTGCGGGGCACGACCAGGTCGATGAATCCGTGATCCCGGACGTACTCGGCCGTCTGGAACTCATCGGGGAGTTTCTGCTTGATGGTCTGTTCGATGACGCGCCGGCCGGCAAAGCCCACGAGGGCGCCGGGCTCGGCGATGTTGAGATCGCCCAGCATGGCGTAGCTGGCGGAAACGCCGCCCGTGGTGGGATTGGTGAGCAGCGAGAAGTACGGGACGCCGGCCTCGTGAAGGCGGGCCAGCGCGGCGCTGGTCTTGGCCATCTGCATGAGGGAGATGATTCCCTCGTGCATCCGGGCGCCGCCGGAGGCGGAGGCGATGATCAGGGGCAGCCGGTGCTTGCGGGCATATTCGGTGGCCCTGAAGATCTTCTCGCCCGTGCCGCTGCCGAGGCTGCCGCCCAGGAAGCTGAAGTCCATGACGGCCAGCACGGTGCGATGGCCGCCGATCTTGCCGCGCCCGGTCAGGACCGCCTCTTTCAGGCCGGTCTTTTCGCAGGCCTGCTTGGCCTTTTCGGCGTAGGTGCCCTTGTCGTCGGTGAACTTGAGCGGATCGGAAAAGGAGATTTTCCGGTCGAGTTCATCGAATGACTTGGGGTCGACCAGCAGGTCGACGCGTTCCCGCGCTGACAGCTTGTCGTGAAAACCGCAGACGGTGCAGACCTTCCACGATTTAAGCCATTCTTCCTTGAAAAGCATGGCCTTGCAGGAGGCGCATTGGATCCAAAGATCTTCTTTGGCCGGCGCTTCCTGCTTTTTTTCCTTTTTACCCCAGCTAAACCAACCCATAATGGGGTTTCCTTCTTGTTGATGGCTTTCAGAATCGCCGGAGGGAGTCCGGCAGCAGCCCATCCCGGGTTTGACAATGGATGGCATTGTGATAAACCGGGATCAGGCATTCAAGTCAAAAACTGAAAAGAACGAAATTAGTTTGTCAGTATGACGAAATGTGTTAAGTTGTCAATCACGCAAACGCAGGTAAAACATGCGCATTACCGGGGGATTTCTGGGGAATCGGCAGGTTGAGGTGCCCGGTAGCGGTGTCCGCCCTACGCAGGATCGGGTGAGGCAGGCCTTGTTCTCGTCGCTGGCCGGGCGGGTTCCGGAATGCCGTTTTCTGGACCTGTGCGCGGGATCGGGGAGTGTGGGCATCGAAGCCTGGAGCCGGGGAGCCTCGGCTGTCTGGTGGGTGGAAAGCCACTCCCGCACCTACGCCATCCTGAAGAAGAACGTCGAGACGCTCTGCGGGCCGGCCGCCGCCTCGGGCGGCGCGCTTCGGCTCTTCAAGGAGGAGGCGATCCGCTTTCTCCGGCAGGAACCGCCGGGAGAAGGGTTCGATGTGATCTTTGCCGATCCGCCTTACGGGGCTCCGGCACGGGCGGGGGCCTGGGTGACCGAGGCGCTGGCGGGGGCGGCCCAAAACGGGTTCTTGAAGGAAGGCGCGCTATTTGTTATGGAACAGTCGGTCCGGGAGCCGGTCTTGTCGGCCCCGGGGTGGCGGATGCCCGACGTTCGGACGTATGGCGAGACCGCGCTGGTCATTTATGGACGGGAAGGATTGGTATGAGGAAGGCAGCAATATATCCGGGCACGTTTGATCCCCTGACCCTGGGGCATCTCGATGTGATCGAGCGGGTCGCCGCCATTTTCGAGCACGTGATCCTCGCCATTGTGACGTTGCCGGCCCGGAAGTCCCCCATGTTCACCCTGGAAGAGCGGGTGGCGATGGCCCGGGAATCGGTGGCGCATCTGCCCAATGTCAAGGTGGAGCCGTTCAGCGGCTTGCTGGTCGACTATGCCCACCGCAAGGATATTCATGTCCTGGTCCGCGGCATCCGGGCCTACTCCGATTTCGAATACGAGTTTCAGATGGCCTTGATGAACCGCAAGCTGGCGGGGGATGTGGAAACCCTTTTCCTGATGCCCAAGGAGGCCTTCAGCTATATCAGCTCCAGCGTTGTTCGCGAAATCTCCGAACAGGGCGGGGATGTCTCCGAACTGGTTCCGGCGCCTGTCCTGACTGCCATCCAGCGGCATCTCAGGAAGGGCGAGGCAGGTCGGGCATGATCATCGACTTAGCCAGATTGAAGCCCGGCGGCGAAATGATCGAAGGGGAAGATCCGTCGTCCATCCTCGAATTGGAGCCCGGATCGGTTGCCGAAATCCTGACTCCTATTCACTATAGTCTTTTAGTGGAGCTATTGCCCGGAGAGCTGGTGGTCCGCGGCAGCCTGTCCTGCCGGGCGGCCTTCGGCTGCGGGCGCTGCGCCAAGCGGTTCGAGACGCCGATCCGGGTGGCGGATTTCCTGCGGGTTCGCGAATATCGTGAATTGACCGAGGCAATGGACTTGACGCCGGATATGCGAGAGGATATGATTCTCGCTTTACCTAATTATCCGGTGTGTTCGCCCGGGTGCCGGGGGCTGTGCCCCCAGTGCGGGGCGGATTGGAACGAGAAAACCTGTTCGTGCAGGCCGCCGGGAGAGAATCAGACCTGGGATGCGCTTGATCAATTAAAGAAAAGAATGGAGTGAGTCATGGCTGTTCCAAAGAGGAGAACTTCTAAGAGCCGAATCCGGAGCCGCAAGGCCTCCGCCGCCCACAAGAGGCCGCTGGTCGCAAGCCAGCCGTGCCCCAAGTGCGGCAAGGCTCAGCTGCCCCACCGGATCTGTCCGTCCTGCGGCTTCTATAAAGGCCGCCAGGTTAAGATCGTTGAGGCTGATTAATTCCCATGCGTATTGCCGTGGATGCAATGGGGGGCGACTATGCTCCCGGGGAAATTGTGGCCGGCGCCGTCAAGGCTGCCCGGGATAATCCGGCTGTCACACGCCTGATTCTCGTGGGCAACCAGGACGCGATCCGCAAGGAGCTCGCGGGCCTCAAGAACGTGCCGGCTTCGGTCGAGGTCTTCCATGCCTCCGAGGTCATCGGCATGGAGGAGGCCCCCGCCCAGGCCGTCATGAAGAAGCGGGATTCCTCCATCAGCCGCATGGTCGACCTCGTCAAATCGGGCGAGGCCGATGCCTGCGTATCCGCCGGCAACACCGGGGCGGTGATGGGCGCGGCCCATCTGAAGCTCCGGACCCTAGAAGGGGTGCTTCGCCCCGCGATCGCCGCGATCCTGCCGACCAGTGATCGGCCGCTGATCCTGATCGATGCCGGGGCGAATACCGATACGGATCCGTATCTTCTCCGCCAGTTCGCGGTCATGGGCAGCGTCTACTCCCGGGAGATCCTGGGGCAGCCGAAGCCCGTCGTCGGACTGCTCAGCAACGGGGGAGAGGACTCCAAGGGCAACAAGCTGGCCAAGGAGACCTTCCCGCTGCTCGCCGCCTCGCACCTCAACTTCCGCGGCAACGTGGAGGGGCATGATGTGTTCGAAGGCAAGATCGATGTGGTTGTTTGCGACGGGTTTGTGGGGAACGTGCTGCTGAAGACGGCCGAAAGCGTGGCCACCGCGATCGGGCACTGGCTGAAGGCGGAGCTCACGAAGAATCCCATCCGCATCCTGGCCGCGCTCCTGCTGCGGCGGGCGCTCCGGTCCATGAAGGACCGGATGGATCCCGAGACCTACGGCGGCGCGCCGCTGCTGGGCATCAACGGCGTCTGCATCATCACGCATGGGGCCTCCCATTCCAAGGCCATCTACCAGGCGATCCGCGTGGCCGGCGAGTGGATCGGGCATGACCTGAACAAGAGTATCGTCGAGGAAATCAGGAAGCTTAACAACAACGATGAATCCTCTTCCAAATAGCGCCCCGGCTTCCGCCGGATCCGGTCTTCGCGCCGCCGTTATGGGCATCGGCTCCTACCTGCCCGAACAGGTGATGACGAACGCCGATTTCGCCAAGATCGTCGACACCACGGACGAGTGGATCATGACGCGCACCGGCATCCGCGAGCGCCGCAAGGCCCGTCCGGATGAGGCCTCCTCGGATCTGGGCGCCGCCGCCGCGCGGCGCGCCCTGGAGAAGGCGGGCGTGAGCCCGCTTGAGGTCGATATGATCGTGGTGGCCACGCTGTCGCCGGACCATGCCTTTCCGAATACCGCCTGCCTCGTGCAGTCCCTGATTGGCGCCAAGAACGCGTTTTGCTTCGATCTCGAGGCCGCCTGCTCCGGCTTCATTTACGGGCTGGAGATGGCCCGCCGGTGCATCGAGGCCGGAGGCATCCGGACGGCGCTGGTGATCGGGGCGGAAAAGATGTCGTCCCTGACCGATTACACCGACCGCCAGACGTGCGTGCTCTTCGGCGATGGCGCGGGCGCCGTCGTCCTCCAAGGCGTGAAGGATGGCCGCGGCATCCTGGGCACGGTCATGGGCAGCGACGGCGCGCTGGGCGGGCTTCTGATTCAAGCCGCTGGCGGCAGCCGCCTGCCCGCCACCGAGGAGACGGTCCGCCTGAAACAGCACTGCATCCGGATGAACGGCCGCGAGGTGTTCAAGCATGCGGTGATGAACATGACCCAGGCGGCCCGGAAGGTGCTGGAGACCAGCGGCTGCTCACTGGACGATATCGCGTGCGTGGTCCCGCACCAGGCCAACCTGCGCATCATCGAGGCCATCGCGGACCGCCTCGGAATCGGCTTGGACCGCTTCTTCTTGAATGTGGAGCGAACGGGCAACATGTCGAGCGCCTCGATTCCGGTGGCCCTTGACGAAGCGCTGGCCTGCGGGCGAGTGAAGCCGGGCGACAAGGTGCTGACCGTGGCCTTTGGCAGCGGGTTCACCTGGGGCGCCACGGTTATCCAGTTTTAAGCGAACGGAGCAGGGGGATCATTGAGCATGACAACCGCATGGGTATTTGCAGGACAAGGCGCCCAGTCTGTCGGAATGGGCCGCGATCTGGCCGCCGCCTGGCCGGAGTGCAAGGCGCTTTTCGACAAGGCCAACGAGGTGCTGGGCTATGACCTGGCCGCGCTCTGCTTCAACGGCCCCATGGCCGAGCTGACCAAGACCAGCCATTGCCAGCCCGCCATCTTCCTGGTCAGCGCCGCCTGCCTGGAAGCCTGGAAGAAGACCGGCGCCCCGGCGCCGGCCGCCGTGGCCGGCCTCAGCCTGGGCGAGTGGACGGCCCTGTATGCCGCCGGCTGCCTTTCGTTCGAGGATACCCTGCGCGTGCTGGCGGCCCGTGGGCGCCTCATGCAGGAGGCGTGCGACGCCACCAAGGGCGCCATGCTGAGCCTGATCGGCATGGCGGACGAAGCCGTTCTCAAGATCGCCGAGCAGGCCAAGGTGTCCGTGGCCAATCTCAACTCGCCCGGCCAGATTGTGCTGTCCGGCCCGGTCGAGGCCATCGGCGAGGCCGAAAAGCTGGCCAAGGAAGCGGGAGCGAAAAGAGCCCTGCGCCTGCCCGTGGCCGGAGCCTATCATTCGCCGCTCATGCAGAGCGCCGCCGACGGCCTCCGCGCCGTGTTGCAGGCGGTGGAGTTCAAAGCGCCGGCGATGCCTGTGATTTCCAATGTGACCGGAAAGCCGCATGGCGGGCCGGATGAAATCCGCGAGCTGATGGTCCGCCAGGTGACCTCCCCGGTCCAGTGGATTGAAACCGTGAAGGGCCTCAAGGCTTCCGGGGTCACGCGCTATGTGGAGTTCGGCCCCGGCGCCGTCTTGACCGGCCTGGTCAAGCGCATGGACGATTCGGCCGCCCTGTGCAACGTGAGCGATGTGGCCACCCTGGTCAAGTCCGTGGCCGCCGCGGCCAAGGCGGATGTCCCGGCTCCCGTGGCCGCCCCGGCGGCCACGCCGGCGGGCCGCCTGGCCGGCCGCACGGCGCTGGTGACCGGAGCCTCCCGCGGCATTGGCAAAGCCATCGCCGTGCGCCTGGCCGCCGAAGGCGCCGATGTGGCCCTGGTCGGCCGCCAGAAAGAGACGCTCGAGGAGACGGCGGCGGCGGTTCGCGCGCTGGGCCGCAAGGCCGTGGTGTGCGTGAGCGATGTCAGCCGGTCCGAGGACGCCAAGAAGGCGGTTGAAGCCGTCGTGGCGGAACTGGGCCGCCTGGATATCCTGGTCAACAACGCCGGAATCACCAAGGACGGGCTGCTGGCCCGCATGTCCGACGAGGACTGGTCGGCCGTCCTCGATACCAATTTAAAGGGCGCCTTCGCGTTCATGAAGGCCGCCGCGCGGCCCATGATGAAGCAGGAGAGCGGCGCCATCATCAACGTGTCGTCGGTCATCGGCATCCTGGGCAACGCCGGCCAGTGCAACTATGCGGCGGCCAAGGCCGGGCTGATCGCCCTGACCAAGTCCGCCGCCCGCGAGCTGGCGCCCCGCCACATCCGCGTGAATGCGGTGGCGCCCGGGTTTGTGGAGACGAAAATGACGGAGGGGCTTTCCGGGGAGTTGAAAACCAGGATGCTGGAGTCGATTCCCCTGAAGCGGTTCGGATCGCCGGAGGACATCGCCGGAGTGGTGGCGTTCCTGGCGGGCGAGGATGCCGCCTATATGACGGGTCAGACCGTGACCGTCTGTGGCGGCATGGTGATGCAGTAGAAACGGTCGAAAGAAAAAGAGGAGTACCAACATGGCGCTTGAAGATAAAGTCAGGGACATCATTGTCGATAAGCTGAGCGTGACGCCGGACCAGGTCAAGCCCGAGGCCTCGATCGTCGAGGATCT
>CAXNFL010000079.1:0-8344 GCA_964201555.1 Kiritimatiellia bacterium | reverse complement strand
CGCTTTGCTCCAGAGCTGAAGAAGAAAGCCGAGTCCGAAAACGGTCAATCCGCAGGCAAGCGACAGCGGCGTCATCCGGAAGGCGGTCAGCAGGGCGGCGAAAAGGGCCAGATTGTGTATCCGGCTGCGGGAGATCATGCGGGCGTAGGACATGGGCACCTCGGTTATGAAGAATAACAATCCATCGTTAGATTTGAGCAAACAGGAATGAACCCATTCTGAATCCCGGATGACAACTTTGTCATAAACGGGATCCGAAAAGTCCTTGTTGTTTCGCTGGCCAATAATAGATAGGATAATCGGCTGCATGAACCCCGAAATTAAACGCCGACGCACTTTCGCCATCGTGTCCCATCCGGATGCGGGCAAAACGACTTTAACCGAGAAATTGCTGCTTTATGGCGGCGCCCTTCAATTGGCGGGGTCCGTGACGGCCCGCAAAAACCAGCGGGCCACCACCTCCGACTGGATGGAGCTGGAGCGTAAACGCGGCATTTCGATCAGCTCCACGGTGCTCCAGTTCGATTATCGGGGTTATCGCATCAACCTGCTCGACACCCCGGGCCATAAGGACTTTTCGGAAGACACCTATCGCGTGCTAACCGCGGTCGACTCCGCCGTCATGGTCATCGACGCCGGCAAGGGCATCGAGGCGCAGACCCGCAAGCTCTTCGAAGTCTGCCGCCGGCGCGGCATTCCGATTTTTACGTTCATGAACAAGATGGATCGGCCTTCCCGGAATTGCCTGGAATTGGTCGACGAGTTGGAAAGCGTCCTCGGCATCAAGGCGGCGCCGATGAACTGGCCGCTGGGCTCGGGCTCTGACTTCAAGGGCATCTGGGACCGCTCCACGCAGACGGCGCACCTTTTCGAACGCACGCCGGGCGGAACCTACCGGGCGCCGATGAAGACGGTGGGGTTGAATGATCCTGAAATTGTCCGCATCATGGATCCGCTGGTCCATCAGACGGTGTGCGAAGAAGTGAACATGATCGAGGGGGCGGGAGCGGCCTTTGATGCGGAGCTGGTCCGTGCGGGCGAGCTGACGCCGGTTTATTTCGGAAGCGCGACGAACAATTTCGGGGTCCAACTCCTGCTGGATGGGTTTCTCGAATGGGCGCCTCCGCCCACGGCCCGGGCCGCCGCCGGGAGGATGATCGAGCCGGAGGAAGAGGCCTTTTCGGGTTTTGTCTTCAAGATCCAGGCCAATATGGATCCCCGGCATCGGGATTGCGTGGCGTTTATCCGGGTGGTTTCCGGGAAGTTCGAGCGGGATATGACCGTGACGCATGTGCGGACGGGGAAGCAGGTGCGGCTTTCCAATTCGAGCAAGATTTTCGGCCGCGACCGCACCACGGTGGACGAAGGCTACCCCGGCGACATCATCGGTATTGTGGGCAATTCGCTGTTCGGCATCGGCGACACGGTCACCACCGATCCCGCCATCCGCTTCCACGAAGTGCCGCGCTTTTCGCCGGAATGTTTCGCCAGCCTGCACAACACAACGACTTCCAACTACAAACGCTTCCGCGACGGCCTCAGCCAATTGCTCCAGGAGGGCGTCGTCCAGGCGTTCGAGCAGCCCTATGCCACGCGCCGGACTCCGCTCCTGGGCGCCGTGGGGCCGCTGCAGTTTGAAATCGTCCAGTACCGCCTGGAAAGCGAGTATGGCGCCACATCGCGGCTCGAGCCCGAGCCGTGGAAGATCTGCCGGTGGATTGCCAGCGAGCCGGAAGGCGGCGAGGAGCTGCTTCTCCCGCAGGGGTGCCGCCGTGTCCAGGACCTGCTGGCGAGGCCGGTCCTGATGTTTGTCGACGATTTTGCCCTGCGTTATTTTCGGGAGAAGAATCCGAAGGTGGAGTTGACGGATCTGCCCGGCGATGCCGGCGAAACCGGCACCTGGGGAGAATAAGGAGACACGTCCATGAAGGCAGGCTCTTCGGCAGGCGGTGAGGACCATCCCCATATTGTATTCATTTTGACCGACCAGTGGCGCGCCGATTGCCTGGGCCTCCTGGGCACCCCCGCGGTGGAAACGCCCCGCCTCGACACGCTGGCTCGCAAGGGGACCCTGTTCACGGCCTCGTACAGCGCCTGTCCCTCCTGCGTGGCGGCCCGCGCCTCGATGTTTACCGGCCTCCGGCCCACGACGCACGGCCGCCTGGGCTACCAGGACCGCGTGCCATGGCGTTATACGGACACGCTGTGTGACGTGCTGGGGCGAGGCGGGTACCAGACCCATTGCGTGGGTAAAACGCATTTCTATCCCCAGCGGAATCATCTCGGGTTTCACAGCATGGACAGCTATGAAGCCGCCCAGAATCTCGACGGCGATTACGTCAACGACTACTGGGAATGGCTCCGTGAAAAGGGCAACGGCCTGTATGAGGAGCAGGATCACGGGGTTGACTGGAACTCCTGGGTGGCTCGGCCCAGCCATCTTCCCGAGGCGCTCCACAACAACACGTGGTGCGTCACCAAGGCGCTCGAGTTCGTCCGGCGGCGCGATAAGACGCGTCCCTTTTTCCTGAACATTTCCTTCCATCGCCCGCATCCGCCCATCGATCCGCCCCAGGCTTTTTTCGATCTGTTCAAGGACAAGCCGCTTCCTCCCGTTCCGGTCGGCGACTGGGCGAAGGCGCATGGGGTCGAGCCCGAGACGTTCAATGCCTGGCAGGCCAGGATTCCCGACGCCGACCTTGACCGGGCGCGCCGGGCCTATTACGCGCAGATCGCGCACATCGATAGCCAGATCGGCCGGTTCATGATGAACATGCGGGAGCTGAATCCGGGGCCCCTCTGGTATGTCTTCACGTCGGACCACGGGGAGATGTTGGGCGATCATCATCTTTTCCGGAAAACCTACGCCTACGAGGGCTCGGCCAAAACACCCCTGATCATCACGCCGCCGACCAGCAGCGCGGTTCATGTGTGCGAGGCGCCCGTGTCGCAGCAGGACCTCATGCCGACCCTGCTCGAGATCGCGGGCCTTCCCATCCCGGCGGCCGTGGAGGGGAGAAGCCTCGTATCGCTGTGCCGGGAGCCTTCCGCGCGCAAGGAGTGGCGGACGTACGTGCATGGCGAGCACTCCGCGTGCTACGATGCGGATCTCGGCATGCAGTTTGTCACGGATGGCCGGGAAAAGTTCATCTGGTACACCCGGACGGGGCGGGAGCAGTTTTTTGACCTGATCCGCGATCCCGGGGAATGCCGCGATCTGATCCGCAATCCCCGCGCCAAGGCGCGTGTGGCGCTGTGGCGGAAGCGGCTGATCGACGAACTGGCGTCTCGCTCCCAGGACGGGTTGACCGATGGCAAAAGGCTGATCGCGGGAACGAATCTGCCGAGCGTCCGCCCGGAGCTGCTGAACGGTTAGCGGACAGATTCCTCTGTCTGCTCGTATGATATCGATAAGACGGGCAGGCGGGTCAAGGGAGTTCGGAGCGGGGCACGAGCGGCTCGGGCGTGACGCCCTTCGGGCCGGTCAAAGACAGGAATCGCCGCAACAGGACGAGAACGCGGAAATGATGCTCACGGGGGGTAAGGGGGGTGAGGTCGATCTGGGCGCCGGCGAGGGCGTTGTGGCCGCCGCCGGTACCGTATTTGCCGACGATGGCGCGCATGACTTTGCCGGCATTGGCGGCGGGATTGGAGGTGCGGAGCGAGAGCAGCATGCGCCCCTGGAAGCGGCCATAGCAGAGCGTCCAGACGATTCCCTCCCGCCGGAGCAGCAGGTCGGCGATTTCCCCGATCATGTCGGGATTGTCTGTTTCGCCGATGTTGGAAACGATCCGGGAATCGTAAACCTGGGCCCCGGAGATGCCCTGGATCAGGAGCCGGAAATAGGCGGGGGGCACGCGCCGGGTTTTGATTTCCTCCAGCATGCGCCGATTGGCGCTCGGGTAGAGCGCGGAGTAGGCCTCGATGTCGGGCCGGGTGGTTTCCCCCCCCAGATCCTGGGTGTCCGACCGGATGCCGTAGACCAGGGCCGTCGCGAGGGGGGCTTCGATATCGATCTTGGCGGCGATCAGGTACTCATAAAGAATCGTGGAGGTGGCCCCGTAGCGGCCGCGAACATCGGTGAACTCGGCCTTCCGGGTGGCTCGGCGGATGGGATGGTGATCGATGACGATATGGGGGATCACGGCGTGCGGCAGGGAGTTGTTTCCGGTGCCGGGCTGGGTGTCGACCATGGCGATCAGGTCGAACCGCGTGATGTCCAGGTCCCGGATCGGGCGCAGGTTGAGGCCCAGGTAATCGACCAGCGCCCGATTCTCGGCGCGGCCCACGGTGCCGCCATGGGCGAACGAGCATTGCACTTCGGCCTTCGCGTTGGCCAATTCGCGCAAGGCGGTTCCGGCCGCGATGGCGTCCGGGTCCGGAAAGTCCTGCATGACAATCAGCATGCTGGTCTTCCCCCGGAGCAGGGCCACCAGTCGTTCCACCTTCTTGGCTGTTTTTTGCTTGATGCGCATGTGAAGAATCGTTTGCCGATTCGGTTAAAGAGTACCAGACGGGCCCGCGGAATTAAAGCGGAATACGAGGGGCGGGTTGACAGTTCCGCCCATTGGCCTTATAAACAGAAAAACGAAAGGAAGCGGCGCAATGAACTTAGGCTTTCCGGAACTGATCGTCATCTTGCTGATCGTGTTGTTGTTGTTCGGCGCCCGCAAGTTGCCGGATCTCGCCCGCTCCCTCGGCAAAAGCATCGGGGAGTTCAAGAAGGGTCGCGAGGAAACGGAACGTTCCGACAAAAAGACCGAAGACGACGAGCACAAGTATTCGAAGTGAAAAGACCGTTCCGGCGTCAGCCTTGATTAGGCCGCCGGAGCTTTTACCGCCGGCTTGGACATGCGCTCGAAGTCCTTGGCGGTCGTGCTCTTGAGATCTTCAATCATCGGCTTCCATTCGCCTTGGGTATCTTCCAGCAGAAGCTGATCGTAGAGGCTGATGGCCTCCTGCAATTTGCCCATCATGCGGAGGCAGCGGGCTTCGCCCAGCTTCGCCAGCATCCCGAGGGCCGTTTCCGCCGG
Source organism: Kiritimatiellia bacterium (assembly GCA_964201555.1). GTDB lineage: Bacteria > Verrucomicrobiota > Kiritimatiellia > CAIKKV01 > CAIKKV01 > CAIKKV01. The sequence continues at coordinate 3,311 of CAXNFL010000079.1, read as the reverse complement.
ATAGTCCTTCACAAATTGCCGGTAGCCGGCCAGCGACTCTTCGGTCTGGCCGATTGCTTCCTGGCAGTGGAGGCGGCCCAACTTGGCGGCCGGGACCATGTAGTGCTTCGGGTGGCGGCTGATGAAGTCGGCATAGAGCTGGTCGGCGTCGCCGTAGTTGCCGCTGTCGTACTGTGTGCGGGCGGCCATCAGGCTTGCCATTTCAGCGGCCTTGGTCGAGGGAAACTGGCGGACGATCTCGTTGAACTGCGAGGCCGTCGAGGCCATGGCCAGTTGGGCGAAGGCGCGTTCGCGGGCCGTGCGCGTCTTGTGCTGGTAAAGCATCACCGAGCCAATGGCCACGGCGGCGATGAGGAGCCCGGCGAGGACTTCCTTCCAGCTGCTGGTGATGTAGACAAACAGGGACTCGATCGGATCGCCGGAACCGGAATCGGCTTCGGTTTCGACGGGTTTCTTGATTTCTTCCGGGCTCATCGATACCTCCATAACGTGACTGTGCAATATGACTGGAACCGGACGGAAATCAAGCCTTTTCTGACCGAAGCGGAGAGGACTCGGGATGCCGGACGCGTCTGCTGCCGGATTCGAACAAGATTCTGTCTTTATTTCTTGTCATGCATCAGATAAACTCATACATTGTTTACACGTGATTAACAGGAGTCCTCTGCAATGAGCGTATTAGCGATCAAGGGTGGGGCCAAGGCCGATAACCGTGAAATGGGTGATCTGTTTACGTGGCCGATCGTGACCCGGGAGGACGAGGATGCCGTCCTTGAGGTCTTGCGGCGCGGGGCGATGAGCAGCCTGGATGTGACCTTCAAGTTCGAAGAGGAAATGGGTAAATGGCTGGAGGTGCCTCATACCCTCGCCGTCTGTAACGGCACGGCTGGTCTCCTGGCCGCCATGTGGGCGTGCGGCGTGGGCGCGGGCGATGAAATCATCTGCCCCAGCGTCACCTATTGGGCCAGCGCCTTGCCCGCCCTGAACCTCGGGGCCGCCATTAATTTCTGCGACATCGACCCCCAGACCCTTTGCCTGGATCCGAACGACCTCGAACATCGGATCGGCCCGCGCACCAAGGCCATCGTGGTCGTGCATTACTGCGGTCATCCGGCCGACATGGATCCCATCATGGCCATCGCCCGCCGCCATGGCGTGAAGGTCATTGAAGACGTCTCCCACGCCCAGGGCGGGCTTTACAGGGGTCAAATGACGGGCACGATCGGCGATATCTCCGTCATGAGCCTGATGGCCGGGAAAAGCTTTGCCATCGGCGAGGGGGGGCTGATCGCCACCCGCAACAAGTCGCTGTGGGAGCGGTGCGTGGCGTTCGGGCATTACGAGCGCACGGGCGCTTCAACGGCCTGGGGCGGGAAATCAAAGACCCTTTCGGATCCCTCGGTGTCGCCCTTCGCCGGGTTGCCCATTTTCGGGGCCAAGCACCGGATCAACCAGACGTGCTCCGCCATGGGGCGCGTTCAATTGAAGCATTACCCCGCCCGCATCGCCGAGATCCAGCGCGCCATGAACCGGTTCTGGGATCTGCTGGAAGGCGTGCCCGGCGTGCTTGCGCACCGGCCGTCCGGGTCCAGCGGCAGCACCATGGGCGGCTGGTATGCGTCCAAGGGGTTGTATCGGGCGGAAGAGCTGGGCGGGTTGTCCTGCCAGAAGTTCTGCGAGGCTGTCACGGCGGAAGGCTGCACGATCACCCCCGGCTCCAATGCCCCGCTGCACCTGCATTCCGTGCTGCACACGGCCGACCTGTTCCATATGGGCAAGCCCACGATGGTCTCCTTCGGGCAGCGCGATGTGCGGCAGGGTCCCGGCACGTTGCCCGTGTCCGAAAGGATCAAGGATATCTGCTATTCCATCCCGTGGTTCAAGAAGGATCGGCCCGCGGATATCGAGTACTACGCCCGGATGTTCCGCAAGGTTGCGGAACATGCGGACGAGCTGATGTAAGCGGCCCCTGTTTTTACAGGTTCTTGAGGGCGTTGAGGAGCACGCCGGCGGCCACGGCACTGCCGATGACGCCGGCTACGTTCGGACCCATGGCGTGCATGAGCAGGAAGTTGTGCGGATCCTCTTCCGTGCCGACCTTGTTGACCACGCGGGCCGACATGGGCACCGCCGAGACGCCGGCGGCGCCGATGAGCGGATTGATTTTCCAGCCGGACAGCCGGCACATCACCTTGCCCAGCAGGACGCCGCCCGCCGTGCTCATGGCGAAGGCGAAAAGCCCAAGCGTCAGGATGCCGAGCGTCTGGGTGTTCAGGAATTTGTCGGCCGAGAGCTTGGAGCCGACCGTAATCCCGAGGAAAATGGTCACGATGTTGATCAGGGCGTTCTGGGCTGTTCCGCTCAGTCGTTCCACCACGCCGGATTCGCGCAGGAAGTTGCCGAACATCATCATGCCGATCAAGGGCGCCGCATCCGGAAGCAGCAGGGCGCAAAGCAGTGTGATGCCGAGGGGGAATATCATTTTCTCAACCTGGGAGACGGGCCGCATCTGCTCCATTTTGACAAGTCGCTCTTTGCGGGTGGTCAGGAGCCGCATGATGGGCGGCTGGATGATCGGCACGAGGGCCATGTACGAATAGGCCGATACGGCAATGGCGCCCAGCAGGTTGGGCGCAAGCTTGGTGGTCAGGAAGATGGCGGTCGGCCCGTCGGCGCCGCCGATGATCCCGATGGAGGCGGCTTCCTTCAGGGTGAAGGGAATGCCGAAATAATCATTGAGAACCAAGGCTCCGATCAATGCCGCGAAAATGCCTAACTGGGCAGCCGCAGCCAGGATCGCCGTGGCGGGATTGGCGATCATGGGGCCGAAGTCGGTCATGGCGCCGATGCCCAGGAAGATCAGCAACGGAAAGACGCCTGTTTCGATACCGAAGCTGTAGACAAGGCCCAGCAGTCCGTCAGGACCGGACAGGCCGGCCAGGGGGATATTGGCCAGGATGCCGCCAAAGCCGATGGGAATGAGAAGCAACGGCTCGAACCCCTTGAAGACGGCCAGGAAGAGCAGGAGCAGTCCGACCGAGATCATCACGACGCGACCAAATCCCAACCGCCAGTCCGTTTGCGACTTGGCGATGATATCGTAGATTCCGGTGCTGGCCCACATGTCGCGGAACAGCTTGCCCCAGTCGGAGGGAAGGCGAACCTGCTTGGTGGTCATGGGCACGGAATCGTGAGCCAGGAGTTCCTTCTGCATGGTGAACAGAACGGTTCCGGGAGTCAGGACCTGGCCCTGTTTCAGGGGCAGATTGAGGATCTTGTAGCTGTCTCCGGCACGGATCGTGGCCTTGCTT
>CAXNFL010000078.1:0-8388 GCA_964201555.1 Kiritimatiellia bacterium | reverse complement strand
CCCGGCCAGCAGCAGTCCGAGTCCGAGGGAGGCCAGCAGGCCGAGCCGGGAGAAGCCGGCGCCCAGCCAGGCGGGGGCGGCGTCGAGCACGACCGCCAGCGGCTGGCCGCCTTCCAGGCTCAGCGTCCGGCTGGCGGAGACGACGGGTTCGCCGGCGCCGCACGAGAGCTCGCGGATGCCCCAGGAGAACGGCGGCATCGCCAGGTGCATCAGCAGCCCGCCGGCCGCGGCCGAGAGGGTCACGAGAAGCAGCGCGAGCCCGATACCGAGGCCGAGGCCTTTTCCGCGGGCGGCCGCGAACAGGATCAGCGCCAGCCCGGCCAGGATGCCGAGCAACAGTGTTCCGATAATAGGTACATCAAGAACGGGGAAGCTCCAGAGGCGGCTGACATTGCGCAGCACCTGCCAGAGGGCGGCGTCGCGGGGCTGGTCCGGCAGGAGGGTGCCGCCGATGGCGCGAAGCTGCCAGCGGGCGGGCGCCCGGACGGTCCAGCGCGCGAAGGTGGACTGCGTGGCGGCCGTGGCGGGCGCCTCCAGCCGCACCGGCCCGCCCAGCGGGCCGAAGGGCGCCGTGGCGGCGGCGTACGACAGCTCCACCATGAGCGGGGTGTTCGGATCGCGCAGCCGGTCGAGCGGAATCAGGGTCGCCTGCTCGCCGTTGAGCGGCGACACGGCATTGAGGTTGTTTTCCCGGGTTCCGGAGCGGACCGACCAGAGCCGCGCGCCGGGCGGCAGCTTGACGGCCAGGTATTGCTGGGAGGCGTTCTTGATGAAATAGGTGACCGTGGTGACCGCTTCGCCGTCGCGCGCCAGCGTGGTGGTCAGGGCGGTGTGGTCCACCACCTGGTCGAGCAGCCGCTCGGTGTCGTGGCGCGTGAAGGCGAAGGCGGCGCCGGGCGAGGCTCCGACATATTTATAGGACGCCACGACGGGGTTGTTCAGCAGCAGGGCGTAGGAGGTGGGGATCTCCTCGCGGTCGATCCGGATCAGGCCGGGGGCCAGCGATTTTTCGTTGACGGTCAGGTTCGCGTCGCTGGCGATGACGAGGTAGCCGACCTCGCCCTCGGTGTCGAGCGCGGAGAGGCCGCCGGCCTCGAAGTCGGCCGCCGCGTAATCCATGCGCTGGTCGAAGGTCACGAGCAGCGTGTAGGCGCCCATCGCCTTTTCCTGGAGCGTCACGGTCCAGAGGTCGCCCTCCTGCGTCCAGTTTCGGATATTGCGCCCCGTGAACTCGACATTCTGGAGGCGGGCCGGGATCCGGAGCCGGAGCGTGCGGGCCGGCGCGCCGCTGATGTGGTAGCTGATCGAGGCGCTGCCGTAGAGCACGCCTTCGCCGATGGAGCAGAGGTTGAAGATTTCGGCGTACAGGGCGGGCTTGGTGCGCTCCACGCTGAACTCGGCGGACCAGTTGGCGTCGCGGTAGCGGTACGCCAGCTGGGCGTCGGGCACGCGCACGGGAATGGCGCCCGCGTGAGCCTCGCGCAGGCCCTGTAGACGGCCGGCCTTGAGGCGCAGCCCCTTTTCGGCCGAGGCGACCACGTAGCCGCGCTGCCCCTTGGCGCCCGCGAGCCGGAAGCGGGGCAGCGTGAACGTGTCCACGCCGGAGGCGAGGTTCCGCTCCAGGCGCAGCTCGACGAGCGTGCGGCCGACCAGGGCCGATTTGAACGTCAGCCGGATCTGGCGCACGCCGCCGGCATCGTGGACGTCGTAATCGGCCACCTGCGAGCCGGCCACCGAAGCCACGGCCCAGGCGGGATCGATTTCAAGGACGGCCTCGCGGGCGGGAGCGTCCCTGAATTCGATCTCGGTGGAAGCGGTGAGCACGAGGTCGCGGTCTTCGACCGAGAGCACGAGGCGGTCATCCGAGCTGAACTCGGGCACGATGTCCTGCGCCTCGCAGCTCAGCGTGTAGGGAAGGTTGGCGTATTGCCAGGCGAAGGCATTGCGCTGGGGAAGGGCCCGGCTGGCGTCCGGGGCGTCGAGGGCCAGAGAGGGAAAGGCGGCCTGGTCGATCTGCGTCAGGCCGGAGGTTTTGAGGAGCACGAGCTTGACCGCCGTATCGGCCCCGGCCATGAGGAAGCCGCTGGTGCGCATCACGCCCAGGGGCAGCAGCACGGGCAGATCGAACCGGCAGGGCATGTCGGGCAGGGGCATGTCGCCGGTGATCTGGAGGCGATAGGCGCTCTCCCAGGGGCGGCGGAGGGTGACGGATAGCAGGCGGCTTCCGTCGGCGGCGGCGGGCGCCATTTTCCATTCCTGGATTTCCGCGCCGGTCACCTCGGTGACATTGATGGCCGCGGGAACGCGGATATCCATTTTCTGGAGCGAGCCCTGGGAAACGCGATAGACGAAGAGTGTGTCGAGGCGAAGCGCGCCGACCGTGGTGGCGGCGATGACGTTGGCTTCGCAGGAGGCTACCAGCTCGCCCTCGCGCTTGCGGAGCTGGGGCTTCCAGCGGACCACGACCGAAGGCGAAGGGGGCAGGAAGGCGCTCACGGAGAGATGGCCGTCCGGCTCGGTCCGCCGCGTCATATCCCGGCCGCCGGGGAACTCGACGTCGGTTTCCGGCTTGTCGGCGCTCACGGCGATGCTCCGGATCAGGGAGGAAGGCAGCCGGAAGGCGGTTTCGTTCCAGCCGTCGGCCTGGGGGGTCACCCGGCTGGCGAAGGTCAGCTGGATGGAGTCACCCGCCAGGGACCGGAACCAGCGGAAGCGGCCGGGCGCCTTGAGCACGAGGGCGCCGTCCTCCAGCCGGATGGACGCGCCGGAAGGCAGCTTGGCACTGAGGAAGGCCACCTCCCCTTCCACCACCGGGAGCGAGACGGCGCCGTTTTGCGGCAGGGTGAAGGAGAGGGTGAAGGTGGCGTTTTCGGCCTCGAGCTTGCCTTCGATGGCCAGGTTATCCAGCGGCCGCGGAGCGGGTTCATCGGCGAAGGCGGCAAGGGTCGCGGCCAGGCAGGCGGAGAAGAGGAGGAGGTAACGTTTCATGATCGGCTTCCTTTCGGGCGCTGGACAATAACAAAGGGGTTACTCGTTGTTCCCGCGTTTCAGCTGGGACGTGGTTTCCACCAGGCGGAGCAGCTCCTGGACGCGGCTGTCGAGCGCGAACGCCAGGGCGGCCCGGCGCAGGCGGCCGGCGACATCGGAGGCCTCGTCGCCCGCGGCGTACGGGCTGCCCCGGAGAATCTCGGCCCACTCGGCGGCGCAGGCGGCGAGCTGGAAGGCGGGCTCCGCCTGGTCGAACGCCGGGACCAGCATGCTTTCGGCGAGCGGGGCGGCGATCTCCTCGATGCGGCCGGTGCGCAGGTCGCGGTAGCGGATGCGGACGACGCCCAGCGGGCCGCGCGAGCCGGGGGCCAGGCCCAGCTCGTAGAGGGCCGTGACCGACTGGCCGGAGCCGACCTCGCCGGCGTCGATCGCGTTGTCCCTAAAATCTTCTTTTTTGAGCTGGCGGTTCTCGTAGCCGAGCTGGCGGTACTGCTCCACGCGGGAGGGCGTGAACTCGACCTGGATCTTCACGTCCGCGGCCACGGTGTTGAGCGTGGCGGAGAGGTCGTCCACGAAGACGCGGCGGGCTTCGTCGAGCGAGTCGAGGTAGACGTAGGAGCCGTCGCCCTTGTTGGCCAGCGTTTCGAGCATGGCGTCGTTCAGGCCGCCGCGGCCGACGCCGTAGACGGAGCAGAAGATGCCCTGGCGGCGGGAGTCGGCCACGACGGCCAGGATTTCGTCGGCCGTGGCGCTGCCGAGGTTGGCGGCCCCGTCGGAGAGGAGCAGCACGCGGTTGCCGGCGCCGGGCTGGAAGGCGCGGCGGGCGCTCTCGTAGGCCAGGCGCATGCCTTCCTCCAGGTTGGTGGAGCCGGAGGTCTGCAGCGCGTTGATGGCCTTGAGGATGCGGGCCTTGTCGGAGGCGCGGGTATAGTCCAGCACCAGCCGGGCATGGTTGTCGAACTGCACGAGGCCGACCACGTCCTCGGGGGACAGCTTGTCGACCAGCAGGCGCAGGGCCTGCTGAACAAGGCCGAGGCGCTCGGGGCTGCTCATGGAGCCGGAGGTGTCGATGGCGAAGGTGAGCACGGCGTGGCGGTTCTCCTCGCGGCCGAGGTGGCGGGCCTTGACGCCGATGCGCAGGAGTTGCTGGCCCGGGCGGAAGGGCGCGGGGGCGCACTGGGAGTGGACGGCGAAGAGCGCCTCGGCGGGTGGCGGGGAGTAGTGGTAGTCGAAAAAGTTGACGATCTCCTCGGTCCGCACGGCCTCGGGGGGCGGCAGCCTGCCCTGGAGCAGGCTGTTGCGGGTGAAGGTGTAGGAGGCGGTGTCCACGTCGATGGAGAAGGTGGAGAAGGGCTGCTTCGCGGTTTCGACAGTGGGGTTCACGCCATAGGCGCGGAACAGGCTGACGCTGTCGTGCTCCTTTTTTTCGCGGGATTCGCCGGACTTGAACGCGTAGAAGTCGGACAAGTCCGACTTGTCGGACCGGTCAGACCCGTCGGACTTGTCGGAGGCAAGCATGTAACCGGTGGAAGAGGGCTTTCCCGCGGCGGCGGGTGCGGCGGGTGCGGCGGGAGCGGTGGTGGCGGGTGCGGGGGAATTGACGACACCGGAGTCCTTGCGGGCGACTTGCCGGCCTCCTGCGCTTCGGGCCCCCCAAAGGCCTCCAATGACAACAGGGGCTGCGCTTTCTTCGAGCTTCATGTCGCCCAGGGCCATTTCCTTGTCTTCGGCCGCGGGCTCGGGCTGGGAAGCGGGCTGGGCGAGGCGGTTGACGACCTCATAGGACTTATCGGCCTTATAGGACCTATCATCCCTATCAGAAGCCTTGCTGAGCGCTTCCGATTCGGCACGGGGGCGTTCCGCCTCAACGGCTTTTTTCTTGGGGCCGGCGGCGATGCCGCCAAAATATAAGTCTTCTGGAGCCGCGACGCTCTCGTCGCGCACGTCGCGCAGCTCCTCGAGCTTTTCGATTTCCCGGGGTGCCATCGCGCTGTTCATCGCACAGCTGACGACTTGCAGATCGGCATGCTTGTGGGACATGGACAGGGAAGGCAGCATCATGCTGCCGACGCCGATCACGATGAGCAGGGTCAGGGCGACGGGCAGGGCGGTGCGCAGGAACAGATAGCGGGTGGCGGGCGGGAGGCCGGCGTCGAGCCAGCGGGCCAGGCGGTCGGCAAAGGTCGGCGGGTGGGCGGCGGCGGCCCGGGCGGCATTCAGGATGCGGTGGTGGCGGTCGGGGGAGAGGCGGGGCGCGTCGGCCGGCGCCGCCAAGGCCTCGCGGATTTCGGCGAAGGCCGGCTGCAGCTCCGCCAGGGCGGCCTGGCAGTCGGCGCAGGTAGCGAGGTGCTTTTGGATCCGGGCCTGGCCGACGGGGGAAAGGTCGCCCGCGAGGTGGAGGGTCAGGAGCGCCTGGATTTCCTTGCAGGTCTTTTTCATGAAACACCTGCCTTTTTAATAAGGCCGCCCAGTTTTTTGACGGCATCATGGAGCACGCGGCCGACGGTGCCGGAGGGCAGGCCGGTGGTCTGGCTGATGACTTTGTAGGGCAACCCCTGCTGGAGGCGCAGCAGGAGAATCTGCTGCTCGCCCGGAGGCAGCTGGGTGAGGCAATCGAGCACCAGCTGGCGGCGGTCGGGGCCATCGGCGGGGGCCGGAGGATCGGAGGACGGGTCGGCGGCCGCCTTTTCGTGGAGGGCGTTCAGCCGTTTTTCGCGGCGGAGCAGGTCGACCGCGGCGTTGTGGACGGTGCGGAAGAGCCAGGCCTTGAGGGCCGGCGGGTCCAGCCGGACGGGAAAGCCCTGGTCGCAGAGCTTGATGAATGCGTGCTGGACGGCGTCCTGGGCGGCGTGCGGATTGCGGAGCATGCCGCCGGCATAGCGGAGCAGCGCCTGTTCGTGGGCAGCCACGATTGCCTCCATTTCCGCCTCGGCAGTCTGCTGTCGGGCGGCAGTTTGATCCGAAGTCACCATCGGGGTCCCTTCAGAGTCGGTTGTTTCCCCTGTTCAAAGGTAGAAACGCACGCCGGAGGCTATTTCTTCACAAAAAATGAAACAAAGCAATGAAAATGGGGATGGGGTGTAGGACTTATAGGGGTTATAGGACCTATGAGTCTGATAGGTCCTATGTTAGGACTTCTGGAACCGCGCCAGCACGGTGACGCCGCCGGTGGCGCGCAGGCCGGGTTTGGCGGCGATGGCGATGGCGGGGGAATCGGGCAGGTAGAGCTCGGTGCGGGAGCCGAATTTGATCATGCCGTACCGCTCGCCGGCCTCCAGGTGGCCGCTGGGCTTCGCTTCGCAGACGATGCGGCGGGCGACGAGCCCGCTGATCTGGCGCACCATGACGGGCCCGCCGCCCCAGGCGAGGCCGGCTGTTCCCGCGATGCTGTGCGCCTCGTTGAGCCGCGTGCAGCGGCCGTCGCGCGCGTCCAGGAACCGGCCCGGCCGGTGGGCGTCGCGCAACACGGTCATTTGGCAGGGCGCCCGGTTGACGTGCACATCGAAGACCGAGAGGAAGATGCCGATGCGGGTCACGGGACCGCCGCCCATCAGCTCGCAGGCGTCGCCTTCCGTCAGGCGGGTGATGTCGTCCACAAGTCCGTCGGCGGGCGCCAGGAAGGCGCCGGGCTCCGTGGGAATGGCGCGGTCGGGGTCGCGGAAGAAGGCGGCCACGCCGAGGAGGGCCAGGCAGCTTGCCCCCAGGGGCCAGGCCGCCTGGTTGAGCGCCCCGGCCAGCGAGATGGCGGCCGCGGAGACGCCGGCCACGCCAAGTTCACGAAGACCGTAGGGAGTCAACTTCAAGGCTTGTTCTCCTCTTCGCGCGCCTGCCGGAAGACGGCGTTCCAATCGACGCTTACCGTGCCGCGGGACAGCCCGTGCAAGACATAGAGAATGAGGCTGGGGAAGAGCATCCAGGCGAGGATGCCGAAGGACAGGTTGAAATGGCCGCGCGCAAAGAAGGGATAGAAAAACATCAGCAGATAGAGGCCGGCAAAGGCCAGCAGCACGGCGGGGATGAAGATGAACCGGTAGAAGGGAAGCTTGCAGAGGGTCACCAGGTTGGGGAAGTTGTACCGGCTGCACATGAGGCCGGCCAGCGCCAGGGTCAGCGCCGCGATGATCCAGGGATTGTTCAGGAAGGTGAACAGGATCAGCGCGCCCACGGCGCCGGCGGGGGAGGGCATGCCGGTGAAGTCGGCCTTGGCCAGCGGGTTGCACCGCAGCTTTTCCAGCGCCGTGAAGCGCGCCAGCCGGGTGTGCACGGAGGTGAAGAAGACCGCGGCCACGGCGCCGGAGACGAGCTGGGTGATCATGGGATGGGCGGCCATGCCAGTGAGGGCCAGCAGGCCGGTGAGCTGGAAGTAGATCACGCAGGACGCGGCGAGGCCGAAGGTGGAGAGGTCCATGGAGGAGTCGAGGCAGGCTCCGAACTCGGACAGGGTCTTGAACCGGCGGGCCAGCGGGCCGTCGATGGCGTCGCAGATGCCGGCCGCGAGGAGCCAGAAGAGGCTCACGAAGGCGGCGTCGTGGCGGACGTGGCCGGGCATGGCGAAGTAGACGGCGGTGACCCCGCACAGGTAGTTGCCCACGGTGAACAGGTTGGGGATCAGCACCAGCAGCTTCGGCCGTTTGGGGCTGTCCGGGTCGGCCGGGGCGTAGCTGTTCACATAGGAAAAGGATTCAAAGAAGGGAAACACGGAGATGACGGTGAAAAAGCACATCAGGAGCACGCCCCACTGGAACAGGCCGGCGGGCATGGCGCGCAGGAGGTGCTCGAACCCCAGCGTCACGGGGATCTCCGGGATGCGCAGGATCAGGAGGTAGAGCACGGAGAACTGGATGGGCGTCTTGAGCTTCCCCAGCCAGCGGGCGCTGACATCCTTGCCGCGCCGGCGCAGGCGCGCGCGCTGGATGATGCTGACGGCCTCGCGCGCGAGCAGCAGGATGAGCGCCCAGGAGGCCAGCTCGCCCCGCCAGAAGGCGGCCCCGGCCAGGCAGAGCGTGACGAACTTGTCGGAGGCCGGGTCCAGCGACTGGCCGTCCACCGAAACCACGCGCCATTTGCGGGCGAAATAGCCGTCGAGCCCGTCGAAGAGGCAGACCAGCAGGAAGGCCACATGCATGGTCCAGGCGCCCGCCTTGGACTGCAGGGAGGGCAGGGCCACGACGAGGAGGATCCAGAGGCCCAGCGGAAAGCGGAGCAGGGACATGGTGTTGGGGACCTGGGGCGTGAACCGTCCGAACCAGGGATGCGCCGCCGCGATGCGGGCGGAATGGCGGGTGAAAAAGCGGATGGTGGCATAGCCGATGAGGGCGATGCCGAGCAGGCGCATAAGATGTAGGAGCAGGTCTTGCATAATCAATCGGCTTTTATAACAGAATGCTTCAGGGAATTACA
>CAXNFL010000077.1:0-8394 GCA_964201555.1 Kiritimatiellia bacterium | reverse complement strand
GTAGCGGACAATGCCCTTCCGGTCGCCCAGGGCCTGGTTCAGCGTCTGGCCCAGGGCCAGGCCAAGATCCTCCACCGTGTGGTGGTCGTCCACGTTCAGGTCACCCTTGGCCCGCACGGTCAGATCGATCAGGGAATGCTTGGACAACAATTCCAGCATGTGATCCATGAAGCCGATGCCGGTGCGGATCGAGGAGGCGCCCTCTCCGTCCAGATCGAGGGCAATGGTAATATCGGTTTCCCGCGTCTTACGGGCCAGCTTGGCCGTTCTATGCTTGATCATGCGTGCGATGATACCACGGCTCCCGCCCGATGCGATAAAAATTTGAGTCGTTTTCCGCCCTGTGATATCATGGACGGTTCATGCACAAGATCCCCCCCATGACGGAGAATCAGCGCCGACTCGGCCAGCAGAGCGCCCTGCGCGCCAATCTGTTCACCGGAGTCATCACCCAGATCGTCCTGGGCGCCCTGATGATGCTTTACGCCAGCGATGTGCTGGGCTATTCCCCCGTCCGCGTGGGGTTCATCGTCTCGGTCGCCCCGCTCGGCATGCTGGCCCGTTTCTTCTTTCTCCGCAGCGTCCGGGAATCGGGGAAAGTCCGCGCGCTGCGGCGCTCCCAGGTCACCCGCATGATCATCATCGGCCTGCTGATGGCCATTCCGGCCCGGTGGATGACATTCCCCCTCTTCACGCTCCTGATCTGCGCCTTCAGCCTGGCCAATGAACTGGGAACCAATGTCGCCTGGCAGCCCATCCTCCGAGACATCACCACCACGTCTGACCGGGGCTCGTTTTTCTCCCGCATGCGCTTTGCCTTCACCCTCATCACGGCCGCCGTCACGTCCATCGTCCCCCTGCTGATCGGGGCCTCGATGAAGGAATGGCAATACAAGTGCCTGCTGGCGGTGGCCATGAGCGGCGCCTTCAACTTCTTTTACTGGTGCGGCCGGATCCCGGAACGCCCCGCCCTCTCACCCGAGGGCCCCCTTCCCGGAGGCCTCTGGCCGCACCTGAAAAAGGTCCTGCGCCGCTCCCCCCTCCTGCGCGAGCCGCTGATCATCACCCTCCTGACCGCCTTCATGGGCTTTCCCGTGTTTGTGCTTTACCTGAAGGTGATGCTGCACATCCCGTCAAACCTGATCTCGCTCTACATCTTCGCGTGTACCGCCGGAGCGGCACTCTCCCTCCTGCTCTGGGGCAAGGTCGCCGATACGGTCGGCTTCCGCCCCATGTTCGCCGGCCTCGTGATCCTGACGCTCGCCATTCTGCCGCTGCTCTTCACCCTCACCCCATTCCCCGCGGACTGGAACAGGACATGGGGGCCCCATGAAATCGTCACCCTCGCCTCCCTTCTGCTCCAGGGCTTCCTCAACGGCGCCCTGGGAGCGGGAATCGGCATCTCCCTGATCACAATCCAGCACTTCTGCGTCCATCCCGAGGATGTCATCGAGTCCATGACCGTCTACAGCGCCGCCCTGGTGCTGGTCACCGCCGTCGTCTCCATGGCCAGCAGCGCGTTCCTGCAAACGATCGCCCTCCCCTCGGGCCTGCGCCTCCTGGCCGCTGGCTGGTTGTCATGGGATTGGGTGAAGATCTGGCTGCTCGTCTTCAACGTCGCCATGGGCGCCCTCATACTCCGCCTGCTGCGTCGGATCCCCAACAGCCATGACAGCCGCGACGTGGGCGATTTCTTCGAATCCATGGCCGGCACGCTGGGCCAGGCCGTCCGCATCGCACCGATGCCCGCCCGCACCGAGGAGGACACATGACCCGCCCCTTGACCCTTGGCCCGATGGTGCTTCAGTCGCCCGTGATTCTGGCGCCCATGGCCGGCTTTACGGACAAGCCCTTCCGGGACCTGGTGCGCGAGCGCGGCGGCCTCGGCCTCGGCTTTACCGAGATGATCCGACCCGGCGGGCTGATCTTCGGCCGGGAAAAGAAAACGCAATGGATCCTGGCCACGGGGCCGGATGACCAGCCGCTCGGCTGGCAGATCTACGGCCGCGATCCCGACCTGATGGCCCGCGCCGCCCAATGGCTGGTCGATCACGGCGCCCAGCTGATCGACCTCAACATGGGCTGCCCGCAGAAGAAGATCGCCTCCCGCGGCGCCGGGGCGGGGCTGCTGAAGGTTCCGGACCTGGCCGTGGAAATCGCGGAAAAAGTGGTGAAAGCGGTCCCGGTTCCGGTGACCGTCAAAATCCGGCTGGGCTGGGACAATGGAAACCGGATCGGCCTGGCGCTGGCGCGCCGGCTGGCGACAACGGGAATCGCGGCGCTCACGGTGCATGGGCGCACCGCCGTGCAAGGCTACAGCGGCGAGGCGGACTGGGCCGCCATCTCCGAGATTGCCGCCGCCCTGCCCGACCTGCCCGTGATCGGGAACGGGGATATATCCAGCGCCGCCATCGGCGCGGAGCGGCTTGCGAACTCGGGTTGCTCGGGCCTGATGATCGGCCGCTCGGCCCTTAAAAACCCCTGGCTGATCCGGGATATCTCCCGGGCGGTGGCAGGCCTGCCGCCCCTGCCCGCGCCTGAAAAAGCCGAAATCCTGGCCCTGGCACTCTCGCATTTCGACCGCCATGCCGACCTGTATGGGCATGACAAGGCGGGCGCTTTGTTCAGGAAATGGATCCCGCTCTATATCCGGTCGATGCTGAAAATGCAAAAACCCGTGATGGTGCAATTGCTCACCATCGCGGGTTCTTCCGAGCTGCGGAACGCGTTAGCGGCCCTGCCCGTCTGATCGCCGACCTCAGGCCTTCTGGACGAGGCCGTGCTTCAGGCACTGCGCGCAAATCGTGCAGCGCCGGACCGAGCCGCCATCCTGGATGCGGACCTTCTGCAGGTTAGGCAGGAACCGCCGGCGGGTAATGCCGGTGGTATGCATGCCGATGCCGCCCTTTTTCTTGGCCAAACCATGGCGGACAATACGATTGCCAACCTGGGTGCTCTTTCCACACTTTTCGCAAAATTTTGACATGACTGATCGCTCCTTGGAAAAATCGAACTGTTACTCTATCTGTTCCGGTCCTTCCACGCAAGGAAAAATTACAACAGGCGTGGAAAAGCGGACTCCAGAACCTGGGTTTCATTCACATTCTGGTCCAGCCGCGTCTGCATCTCCTCCACGGTCTCCACCCGGGCCAGGGCTTTCGCCACGGAGACCCGCTCCGCCTGCGCGCGAATCGCCTCCGCATAATCCCGGTAGACCCACAGCTCCGGTCCGGCGCCGGCGGCCGCGGCCAGCACGTCCCGCTGCCACAACAACAGGGCTCGCAAGGCCACCGACCGGGACTCCTTGTACCGCGCCGTGACGCGGGCCTTCAGCTTGTCCTCGTCGTCCGCCAGCCCCGCCGCATCCCAGGCGTCCGATTCCGCCTCCTCGATCTCCTGCTTCATCTTGTCCAGGATGCCGCTGAAGGCCCCGGCCGCGGATAAGCCGGCCAGGGAGCCCAGCCCCTTGTCGGCCATCAGGCCGGAGACCGTCTCCATCCAGGGCAGGATCGCTTCATTCCCGGCCGGCAGCACCAGCTTCTGGCAGCGCGACAGCACCGTCGGCAGCATGCCGGAGGGCTGTTCGGTCAGCAGCAGGAAAAGGGTATTCGGCGGCGGCTCCTCGAGCATCTTGAGGAAGGCGTTGGCCGCTTCGGTCGTCATCCGGTCGGCATAGAGGAGCACGCCCGCCTTCCAGCCGCCGGCCAGCGAGGTCTGTCCCATAAAAAGGCACAGATTCCGGGTCTCCTCGACGCCGATTTTCTGGCTCGCCTTCACCGGCTCCAGAATCTGCACATCCGGCAGGCGGTCCTCGGCGGCCAGGCGGCAGCCGGAACAATGGCCGCAGGGCCTCTCTGTTCCGGACTGGCAGAACAGGAGCGCCAGGATGCGGCGGGAGAGATCCAGGGCCGCCCCCCGGACGGCGCCGGTCACGACATAGGCTTGCGCCAGCCGATCGCGTCGCCAGGCCCGGCGGATATCCTCAAACAGCTCTGACGTCGGGTCGACCGAGGACATCGCGCACCGCCTCCCATACCGCATCCGTTACCGTCTCGAAGGGCGAATCCGCGGGAATGACGCGGATCCGGTCCGGCATGCGCCGGGCCAGGTCCAGGTAACCGGCGCGCATGCGCTCATGAAAATCCACGGGCTCGCGCTCCATCCGGTCGTGCTGGCCGCCTTTCTCGCGATTGCGCGCCTCCATGCGCTCGAACCCGACCTTCACATCCAGGTCCAGCAGCAGGGTGAGGTCGGGCAGAGCCGGGCCAACGGCAAACGTGTTGAAGCCCATGATCCGGTCCGCGCCGAAGTTCCGGCCGTAGCCCTGGTAGGCCACGGTGGAGTCCATGAACCGGTCGCAGATCACCCACGTTCCGGCCTCCAGGGCGGGAAGGATCACCTGCCGCACCAATTGAGCGCGGCTGGCCAGGAACAGGAGCACCTCGGCCTCCGGGACCAGCGCCTCGCCCGCCTTGTCGTGCTGCAGGATCTCGCGGATCAGCTCGCCGGTCCGGGTGCCGCCCGGCTCGCGGGTGCACAGGACGCGGATGCCCCGTTCGGTCAGCTTGCCCTCCAGCCGCTTGACCTGGGTCGATTTGCCGCAGCCCTCCGGGCCTTCAAAGGTGATAAAGGCGCCGCGGGGGGTGGCCATGTGAGGGAGCTTGTTCATTCCTCGATCACCACGTCGACCCCCACCGGAAGAAGCACATACAGCTGTTCCACATCGGCATTGTGCATGCGCACGCAGCCGGCGCTCTCGGCTTTGCCGATGCTCGAGTCATCCCACGTGCCGTGAATGCCATACCCGGAGACCAGGGGCGTGTTGCCGACGGGCTTCAGCGCCAGCCAGTGCGTGCCCAGGATGTTGTCCGGATGGCCGAACGGAACCGCCTTGCCGTCGGGCTTCCACCAGACCGGCTGGGTGATCCGCTCGACCACGGTGAACGTGCCGACCGGCGTCTTTCCGAACTTTCCCGTCCCGATCCGGTACCGCTTGAAAAAGCGGCCGTTCATCGTGAGGAGCAGATCGTTGCGGGTCTTGTTGACCCGGACCTTGAACGTGCCGCTGAAAACCCGGTAGCGATCGCCTTTCTTGATCAGGGCCGCCTTGACGATGAGGTTGTTGGTGGCCAGCAGCTCCTTGGTGCAGCCGAACTTGCGGGCAATCTTGTCGAGCGAATCCCCGCCCGCCACCACGTAGTCGGCCTTTTCCGGCATCGGGTTCGGCTTCGTCACCAGCTCGATGCCGAGCGCGCCGGCCTTCTCTTCCACCGCCGCCAGGTCCGCGGCCCCGGGATACTGCTCCAGGATGGACAGGTATTTTTCACGGGCCTCCACCAGCTGTCCGGCCTTTTCCATGGCGGCCGCCTCTTCCAGCACGGACGCGGGAATCGCGCCGGACGCCTTCGCGGGAGCCGGATTGGATGCCGCCGGCGCCGACGCCGAAACAGCGGCGGGCTGCGGCCCCCGGACGGGCGGCGTCACGGAAACAGGCGCCGGAGGCGTGGCAGTCGCCTTGACCGGAGCGCGGGAGACCGGAGCGGGCTCGTGCCGCCACCACCAGATCCCCCCGGCCAGGAGAACCGTCACGAGCCCCGCAATGAGCCAGGGCCTGGGCGAAGCCGGATGATCGTTGAAATCCTGTAATTGAACCATGTTAGATGCTCCTTGATTGACGATACAGGGCGGTTGTCGCGAGAACGCCGATGCCCTCGCCCCGCCCGATGGCGCCCAGCTTTTCGTGGGTGCCGGCTTTGACGGAAACCTGGTCCGCCTCCAGGCTCATCGCCCGGGCGAGGCGTTCGCGCATCCGGGGGATGTGGGGCGCCAGGCGCGGCTCTTCCGCCATGACCATGGCGTCCACGTTGGCGATCTCGTACCCTTTTTCGCGAACGATCGCCGCCACGGCGGCCAGCAGAAGACAGCTGTCGGCGTTTTTCCAGCGCGAGTCGGTATTGGGGAAATGCTGGCCGATATCGCCGGCCGCGGCGGCCCCCAGCAGCGCGTCCATGATGGCATGGCAGACGGCGTCGGCGTCGGAGTGGCCCTCCAGCCCGGCCGTGTGGGGAATCTCCACCCCGCCCAGGACGAGGCGCCGGCCCTCGACCAGGCGATGGATGTCGAATCCGATGCCAGTCCGGATCATGGGTTAAGCCCGGGGTGCGTCTCCCGGCTCCTTTTTGGGTTGCGGCAGATGGATCTTGATGTGAAGCTCCCGCAGCTGCTTTTCCGTCACGCCGGACGGGGCGCCCATCATCAGATCCTGGGCCTTCTGGTTCATCGGGAAGGCAATCACCTCGCGGATATTGCTCTGACCGGCCAGCAGCATGACCATGCGATCGACGCCGGGCGCAATGCCGCCGTGGGGCGGGGCCCCGAACTTGAAGGCCTGGAACAGCGCGGGGAACTTGCTTTCCACGTCTTCGCGCGTGTAGCCCGCCATCTCGAACGCCTTGACCATCACCTCCTGGCTATGGTTCCGGATGGCGCCGCTCGAAAGCTCCACGCCATTGCACACGATGTCGTACTGGAACGCCTTGATGTCCAGCGGATTCATCGTGGTCAGCGCCTCCATGCCGCCCTGGGGCATCGAGAAGGGGTTGTGGGAGAAGACGATCTGCCCGGTCTCCTCGTCCGTTTCGAACATGGGGAAGTCCACGATCCAGCAGAACCGGAACACGTCCTTCTCCAGCAAATCAAGGTCGCGGCCCAGCTTGGTCCGGATATCGCCCGCGATGCGGTTGGCGCTCTTGGCCTGGTCGCAGACAAAGAACACCACGTCGCCCTTCCCCACCCCGCAAAGCGAGACCAGGCCGGCGAGCTCCTCGGGCGTCATGAACTTGGCGACCGGCCCCTTGACCCCTTCGTCGCCCCAGACCAGGTACGCCAGGCCGCCGGCGCCGAGGGACTGCGCGTGCTCCACAAGCTTGTCGAAGAAACTGCGCGGCTGCCCCGAGATGCCTTTGACCGGAATGGCCCGCACGACTCCGCCCTTTTCAATGGTCGAGCGGAACACCTTGAACCCGGTGTTGCGGAAGAGGGCCGTGGCGTCGCGGATGAGGATGGGATTGCGAAGATCGGGCTTGTCGGAGCCGTAGTTGACCATGGCTTCGCCATAGGGAATCCGCCGGAACGGCGGCTTGTCGGAGGCCAGCTTGGAGAACTCGTTGAAGACCCCGTGAATGACGTCCTCGACCACGGCGAAAACGTCGTCCTGGGTCACATAGGACATCTCGATATCGAGCTGGTAGAACTCGCCGGGCGACCGGTCGGCGCGGGCGTCCTCGTCGCGGAAGCAGGGCGCCACCTGGAAATAGCGGTCGAAGCCCGCGATCATGAGCAGCTGCTTGAACTGCTGGGGCGCCTGGGGCAGGGCATAGAAGGAGCCGGGATGCACGCGGCTGGGCACCAGGTAATCGCGGGCGCCATCGGGCGAGCTGCTCGTCAGGATGGGCGTCTGGAACTCGTTGAACCCGTGGGCGATCATCCGGCGGCGCAGGCTGGCGATCACATGGGAACGCAGGATGATATTGCGGTGCAGAGAATCGCGCCGCAGGTCGAGATAGCGATATTTGAGACGGGTTTCCTCGGGACCGGCCTCCTCCTCGGTGCCCGCCAGGTAGAGCGGCAAAGGCTCGCAGGTGCCCTGCACCTGGATGGTGGCGGCGACCAGCTCAATTTCGCCCGTGGCCAGGCCCGTGTTGACGGTATCCGCATCACGGGGCTCAACCTTGCCGGTCACGGTGATGACGGTTTCGAGGCGCAGCTTCTGGCAGTCTTCGAAATGGGGGCTTTCCGGATAGATGACGATCTGGGTGAGGCCGTAATGATCGCGCAGATCGATGAACAGCAGCTGCCCGTGATCACGCTTGCGGAAAACCCAACCGGAGAGACGGACTTCCTGACCCGCCTGCTCCTTCCGGAGCGCCCCGCAGGTATGAGTGCGATAAATGTGCATGATAAATTCCTTATACGATAAGGGGGCCCACTATAAAGGAAGATGCCGCAGAAGGCAAGCGCGGAGGGAATCAGCGGCCAGGACAAATGCCTCTCAATCATGAGAAAGAATGGTCTTCCGTTTTGCGGGTTGCGTGATGCGGGCTGCGGCGTTTCGGCTTTCACGAGTAACCGTTTGGGGGCTGATCCAGCCTCCAGTCGGGCGCATCGAAGCACGCGCCCGCGCCGCGATCAGGATGCCTCCCCTTGGGCAAATAAGGCTTGAATAACCGCTTCCATTCCTTACTCTTTCATCAGTTCAATTGACCTATAAAGGAATCCCATGCAAAAGCCCCAGCCTGACGCCCTGAAACCGGTCCAGATCAGCTACAAGGGAAAAACCGCCTACCAGGCCGCCATCACGCCCGGCTACGGCTCCAATCTCGTCTCCCTTCAAGC
>CAXNFL010000076.1:0-8408 GCA_964201555.1 Kiritimatiellia bacterium | reverse complement strand
GGCAGGGCCATGTAACTGTAGCGGCCCGAGGAGCCCTTCAGCGTGATCGCCACGCTGCCGCTCCCATCGGTGAGCCCTATTTCGGTGTTATACTCGTCCCGCCCCGCATCCTGGCGGCCGGGAATCCAGGCCGTGTACGTGCTCAGCACCACACGCGCCCGCGCCACGGGCACGCCGGCCTCGTCAACGACCCGCACCCGCACCTGGGCCTGATACTCCTCCTGCGCCGATGCCAGCACCGCCGCCAGAAGGCCCGCCAGGACAAAAATATTCCGTTTCATCGTTATATAATAGCAAAGTCACCGCGGCTCACGCAACTGGGCAAAACGGCCTTTGCTCTTGCGCGCAACGTTCATTTCAGGCATCCTCGATACAAATTTAAGAGGGATAAAAATGACACGACTTGGCACGGGTTTTATCGACGTCCAGAACAACGGCTGGATGGGAACGGACTTCACCTCGCCGGGCCTCACCCTGGCCCGCGTGCGCGAGGTGACGCTCGAGCTGCTCGAGCGCGGCACGCTGGCCTACTGCCCCACGGTCATCACGGGCGATCCCGCGATCTACCGGGAAAACCTGCGCATCCTGGCCGACGCCATGAAGGATCCGGTGGCCGGCCCCCACATCCTCGGCATCCACCTCGAGGGCCCCTTCATCTCCACCGAGCCCGGCGCCGTGGGCGCGCACCCGAAGAACTTCGTCCAGCCGCCCGACGTCAACACCTTCCGGCAGTATCAGGAGTGGGCCGGCGGGAACATCCGCATCCTCACCCTCGCCCCCGAGCTGCCCGGCGCCGAAGCGCTCATCCGCTACGCCTCGTCGAGCGGGGTCATCGTCTCCATCGGCCACCACCTGGCCTCCGATGCCGCCATGGAAAAGGCCGTCCTGGCGGGCGCGAGCCTGTGCACCCACGTTGGAAACGGCTGCCCCAACCTGATCCACCGCCACGAGAACGCCCTCTGGTGGCAGCTCGCCGCCGACGCCGTCTCCGGCCTCTTCATCACCGACGGCCACCACCTGCCCGACGACCTGATCAAGGTCGCCCTGCGGGCCAAAACGCCCGGCCGGTTCATCGTCACCAGCGACGCCTCCTCGCTCGCCGGCATGCCCCCCGGCCGCTACACGATCTTCAACGGCCTGCCAGTCGTCGTGGACGAAACCGGCAAAGTCTACTCCGAAAAAAGCCAGAGCCTCGCCGGTTCCCACGCCACCCTGCTGGAGTGCATGAACCACCTGGCGGGCTTGAATCTGCTCGACGAAGCCGGGCTCCGGCAGGTGGGCTTCGACAATCCCGCCCGCCTGCTGAAGCTCGACCCCAAGGATCTGTTGAAACTCAAAGGACCGGCGGTCCGCTTCGAAAGCGGCCGGTTTACACTCGCGTAGGAGCTCCCCCATGCTGACCGGAAAATCGCCCACCCCCTTCCGCCATCTCGACCACATCGCCGACCTGTGCGTGGTGGGCGGCGGCATGGCCGGCCTCTGCGCCGCCGTCACCGCGGCCCGCCGCGGCGCCAAGGTCGTCCTCATGCAGGACCGCCCCGTCCTGGGCGGCAACTCATCCAGCGAGTGCCGCATGCACGTGTGCGGCGCGGACCGCAGCGGCAGCCTTCCCCACCTGCGCGAAACGGGGCTGCTCGAGGAGATCCGCCTCGAAAACATGTTCCGAAACCCCCTGAAGAACTACTCCCTGTGGGACCTCGTGCTGCACGAGACCGCCCGGCGCGAGTCCAACCTGACCCTGCTGCTGAACTGCACCTGCGTCGACGCCGCCCTGAAGGGCTCCGCCATCGACTCCGTGGAAGGCTGGCAGCTCACCACCCAGACCCGCCACACGGTCCGCGCCCGCTACTACGCCGACTGCTCCGGCGACAGCGTGCTGGCGCCGCTCAGCGGCGCGGCCTGGCGCATGGGCCGCGAGGCCCGTTCCGAATTTGGAGAATCGATCGCGCCGGAAAAGAGCGACTCGAAGACGATGGGCATGACCTGCCTCTTCAAGGCCCGCCAGCACCCCGCGCCGCAAACGTTCGAGGCGCCCGCCTGGGCCCGGAAGTTCAAGAGCTGCGACGACCTTCCCTACGGGGCCGAGGCCCACGGATTCTGGGAGTTCGGCTACTGGTGGGTCGAGCTGGGCGGGGAGCAGGACGCGCTGCACGACACCGAGCTCCTGCGCGACGAGCTGCACAAGATCGTCTTCGGCCTCTGGGACCACGTGAAGAACAGCGGGGTCCACCCCGACTCGGCCAACTGGGCGCTCGACTGGGTCCAGTTCCTCCCCGCCAAGCGCGAAAGCCGGCGGTACGAGGGCGACCACATGATCACGCAGCTGGACATCGAAGCGGGCGGCCCGTTCGACGACACGGTCGCCTTCGGCGGCTGGTCCATGGACGACCATCACCCGGCCGGCTTCGACGCCTGCAAGCTCGGCAAGAAAGCCACCATTTTCCACCCCGCCCCCGCCCCGTACGGGATTCCCTACCGCGCGCTCTACTCAAAAAATGTGGATAACCTGTTCTTCGCGGGCCGCAACATCAGCTGCACCCACGCGGCCATGAGCAGCACCCGCGTCATGGGCACCTGCGCCGTGCTCGGCCAGGCCGTCGGCACGGCCGCGGCGCTCGCCGCCTCCACCGGACTCTCCCCGCGGGAAGTGGGCCAGTCGAAGATCAAGGAGCTTCAGAAGTGGCTGCTGGAAGACGACTGCTTCCTGCCCGGCCTGAAGCGCGACTACGGGGCGCTCACCCGAAACGCCGCGCTGACGGCCTCATCCGGCAATCCGGAGCCCGTGCGCGACGGCATCACCCGCCAGATCAAGGACGATCCGCACGCCTGGAGCGCCGCGCCCGGCGGGTGGGTGGCCTACGCCTTCAAGAAGCGCAGTCGGGTGCGCGAGGCCGAGCTCATTCTGGATACCGGCATGGAGCGGCAGATCGGCATGATCTTCGAGGAGATGGGCAAGCAGAACAACTTCATCCCGCCCGCGATCCCGAAGGCGTTCCGCCTCGAAGGGCGGACCGGCGAGGAGTGGATCCCCCTGGCCCGGATCACCGATAACCGCCAGCGGCAGGTGCGTATTCCCGTGAACCGCGACCTCGACGGCCTCCGCTTCACGCTCGAGGAGACGCGCGGGGCCCCCGAATCCAGGGTTTACGCCTTCACGGTATCCTGAACATTTTCCGGCAATAGGTCCTATAGCCCCTATCCGTCCTATAGGCCTATCCCCACACCAGCACTCCCGGCTCCGATAAAACCGCCGGCAGGAACGGCTTCAGGGTGGTGCCGCCGGCCGCGCAGGCCTTGATCACCTTTCCGCCCGCCTCCTTGCGCACATGCACCAGGGCGGCGTCCGTGTCGAAATCCGTCTGCCGCCCCAGCATCATGGAGAGGCGGGACGACCAGTGAATCTCATCGGTGTGCCCGTCCTTCCAGGCAAGGGTCACCCGCCCGAACCGGTCGTCATCCGACTTCCAGACGGTCGCGCTCACGGGCTGGAGCGGCCGGCTCTTTCCCCATGGAAGCAGGACCGTCACAAACTCCCCGTCGACGTACTCCATCCGAGGCAGCTCTTGGACGATCTGCGGGGCCGGCACAATCCCGCCGTCCACTGGCAGCCAGCCGCGCAGCGGATCCCGGGATCCCGCGAACAGCTGGAGGCGGGTCCCCTCCGGCTGGTGCGCGAACAGCATGGCCAGCCCGCAGTCGCCATAATCCACATCGGCCCGCGACCCGTCCGCCGCCAGCGTCACCTTCGCATTTTCGGCCAGCTGCCAGTTGCACTCCAGCGAGGGCGGCTGCTCCGCCTGGCCCCGGGGCGCCGCCGGATGCCGATGCATGCTGTCGAACACCACCAGCCCCACATCCTGCACCCACAGCATCCAGCGCACATGGGAGGCGCCGATGCCCTTGGCCATGTGGGAAAAGCTCCAGCGGAAGTCGCCCTCCCAGTAGCCCCCCTCATAGGCCGCGTGCACCAGGTTGTAGCCCGGCCCGTGCAGGACGATCACATTCTGAGGATCCGCCTCGCTCTGATTCTGCCCGTTCAAGGTGCAGGTGTTGTGCGCGCGGGTCGATTTGCCATACGTGCTTAACGGATCGCTGCCCTCGTAGGTGAGCGATCCCGGATCCACCAGCATGCCCTGGCGGAAGGCGTGGAGCTGGATGCTGTTGCGCGAGAGGTGGCAGTGGGAGTGCCCCCACACGCTGGCGTCGAATGTCACATACTGGTCGTCCTCGCCCCACCCGGTCCGGAGCAGCGCCTGGCCCGCCTGGGAGATGAAATAGTTCGCCGGCGGATCCCCCGGCGGCAGGCTCCACTCGCGCAGGAACCGCTCGCGCTCCCGGCGGATGAACTCGCCCGGACGCACCGGATTCCACGGCCCCGTCCGCTCGCCCGTGCAATCGTGAAGCGCGTTGAACGCGCCGTTGGGCCGGATGCAGGCAAGCGCGTAATCCCACATCCGCGCCACCCGCCCCGGCTCCATGACCAGGCCCAGCTCCGGCAGGGCGCGGCCGAGGTTGCAGTAGGCGGTCATGACCCGCGTCATCCAGGCGTGATACGACGGATTGCGTTCCGCATGGCACCCCTGCGGAAGCACCTGCCGATGCCACGCGTCATTCAACACCGCCACGCCGAACGCGCGCCACGCCGGCGCCTCCGGCAGGAAGGAGAGCTTCAAGCCCGCCGCCAGCAGGCAGTCGGCGGCCGCGATCCGCCAGTTCATGACCGCCGGCATGTTCTTCATTTCATAGGCCAGCTGGACCCGAATCGACTCCAGGACCGCCCGCACAAACGCCTCGTCGAACGACGGGCTTTCAAGAAGGCCCGGCAGCGCGCCCGTCCAGCCCACCCGGCCGCTCAGATGGCCCACCCGGATGGACAGGTTAAGCGTGTTGTCGTAAGGGGCCCGCTCCCACCCCTCCCGGGTGGGATGCGCACGAAGCCAGTCCTGCAGGTAATCCCGGGCCGCCTTGGCATAGCGCTCGTCGCCGGTGGCCTGGTACGCCTGGCTCAACGGGGACAGATAGAAAAAGCGGTTCAGCTGGGCCGGCCACTCCTGGTGCTTGTGATGCGCGCCCGACCAGTCGATGCCGGCCCGCCCCACCCGGGTCGGGGTCTGCCCGTTCCAGGTGAAGTTCACGACGCCGTCGACCGCCTGGTCCGCCACTTTCAGGGCCGCCTCACCGGTCGTCGCCATAGCCAGGGGGGACTCGAGCATCGGCAAGGCGGCCTCCACCTTGGCCGCGGCATTCAAAATCAGCTCTTTTATCGCGCTCATCGCATTTCGCCCCTTCCGTAAATGGCTATTTTTCCTGTTCATTGGAACAGGAATCGCCTATCCTGACAATGTTATTTCTACAGGAGAATCCATGGCCGCTCATGCCCGTTTTCATATCCGAACCCTCGATGAATTGAAATCCGAATTGGCCGGGCTCGGGCTCACCCTTCCCCTGTCCACCGATCTCTCGATCCTGGGCGAGCCGGTGGCCATCGGCTCCCGCCGCGCGCCGAACCGCTTCGCGGTGCAGCCCATGGAAGGCTTCGACGCGGCCCCCGACGGCGGGCCCGGCGAGCTCTGCTTCCGCCGCTACCGCCGCTACGCCGCCGGCGGCTCCGGCCTGATCTGGTTCGAGGCCACCGCCGTCCTTGAGGAGGCCCGCTCCAACCCCAACCAGCTGTGGATCCACGCCGGTAATGCCGCCCGCTACCGCGAGCTCGTCAGCGCCACCCGCCAGGCCGCCCGCGAGGCCTGCGGCCACGATCCCGTGCTGGTGCTCCAGCTCACCCACTCGGGCCGCTACAGCAAGCCGCACGGCCAACCCCGGCCCCTCATCGCCCATCACAGCGCCGTCCTGGATCCCAAGCACAACCTGCCGGCCGACTACCCGCTCGTCACCGACGACTACCTCGACCGGCTCCAGGACACCTACGTGGCCGCCGCCAGGATGGCGGCCGAGGCCGGCTTCGACGGCGTCGACCTCAAGAGCTGCCACCGCTACCTGATCTCCGAACTGCTGGCCTCCTTCACGCGCGAAGGCCGCTACGGCGGCTCCTTCGAAAACCGCGCCCGCCTCCTGCTCGAGACGCTGGCCCGCATCAAAAACGAGGTGCCCGCCCTCTTCATCACCACCCGCATGAACGCCTACGACGCCATTCCCCACCCGTTCGGCTTCGGCGTGAACCGCGAGGACTACCGCAAGCCCGACCTGACCGAGCCGCGCGAGCTCGCGCGCCGGCTCCAGGCCCTGGGCGCCCCGCTGCTCAACATCTCGATCGGCAATCCCTATTACAATCCCCACTACGGCCGGCCCTTCGACTTCCCGATCAAAGGCATGGCCTGCCCCGACGAGCATCCGCTGGAGGCCATCGCCCGGTTTGTCGCAATCACCGCCGAGATGCAGGCCGCCGTGCCCGCCATGCCGGTGATCGCCTCCGGCTACACCTGGCTGCGCCACCTGATGCCCCACCTCGCCGCGGGCGTCATCCGGCAGGGCGGCGCCTCCCTCGTCGGCCAGGGCCGCGGCGTGTTCGCCTATCCGGAGTCGGTCAACGACCTTCTCAAAACCGGCGCCATGGATCCGGCCAAGTGCTGCATCACCTGCTCGGCCTGCACGCAGATCATGCGCGACGGCGGCCAGACGGGCTGCGTGGTGCGCGACAGCGCCCTCTACGGCCCTGAATACCGCAAGGCCCGCCAGCATGCGCTGGACCACCTGACCGAGGAATCCAAGCGCTGCCGGAGCTGCGAAGCCCCCTCCTGCCAGGCCGCCTGCCCGGCCCACGTCAACGTGCCCGGCTTCGTCACCGCCTTCCGCGAAGGCCGCTACCGCGCCGCCTACGATATCCTGCGCCAAACCAACGCCCTGCCCGAGCTCTGCGCCTGCGTCTGCCCCTCCGAGGTCCAGTGCGAGGGCGGCTGCGTGGAATCCGCCTTCACCGAAAACCCCGTCCCCATCCGCGCCATCCAGGCCGAGCTGAGCCGCATGGCCCGGCGCGAAGGCTGGGCGGCGGTGCACCTGCCCGCGCAGGCCCGCAAAGGGAAGGTGGCCATCGTCGGCGCCGGCCCCGCCGGCCTCGCCTGCGCCATCCGCCTGCTTGAGCACGGGCTCCATGTGACCCTGTTCGACCGGAAGCCGGCGGCGGGCGGCGCGCCCGAGGAGCTGATCCCGGCCGAGCGGCTCGACCGCGCCGGGCCCGAAATCGACGCCATCCTGGCCCCGGCCTTCAAGGCGGGCCGGGCGATCTTTGAGACCGGCCGCGAGCTGGGGCAAAACCTGTCGCTCGACGAGCTGGCGCGCGATTACGACGCCGTCTTCCTGGCGCTCGGCCTGGGCGGCGGAACGCCGCTGACGAGAACCAGCCCGCCGGGAGTCTGCGACGCGCTCGACTTCCTCGCCAAGGCCAAGCAGGGCCTGCTGGACACCCTGCCCGCCAAGGTGGCCGTCATCGGCGGCGGCAACACCGCCATGGACGCGGCCGTCACCGCCCGCCGCCTGGGCGCCCGGGATGTCTACCTGCTCTACCGCCGCTCGTTCAGCGAACTGCCGGCCTGGCCGGCCGAGCGCGACCACGCGCTCCGCAAGCAGGTGCACTTCCTCATCCTGACCCAGCCCGTGGGCTACGTGTCGGGGCCCGACGGCCGCCTGGCCGGCATCAAGGTGGTGCGGACCGAGCTGGGCGAGCCCGACGCCTCGGGCCGCCGCGCACCGAAGCCTGTCCCCAATTCGGAAAGCGTGCTGGAAGCGGGCCTCGTGATCGAGGCCATCGGACAGCGCGTGCCGGAGGCCCTTCGCCAGGCGCTCAGCGGAGTCGCCTTCACCCCCGACGGCCGCGTGCAGATCAAGCCGAAGTCCACCGCCACCAGCCGGGAGCGCGTCTTTGCGGGCGGCGACCTGGTCAACGGCGGCGCCACCGCCGTCCGGGGCGTTTACGAAGGCATGCAGGCCGCGAACGAGATCAACACCCTCCTGGGATAAGGAACAGGCCCCATGCTGAAAGCGCTCTTCATCCTCAACGAATCGGCCGCCGCCGACATCTACGGAGCCGGGGAGCGGACCGACATTGCCGCCCGGGTGCGGCTGTTGGCCGAGCCCCTGACGGCCAAGCAGGCGCTTGATCGGCCGGAGCTGCTGCGGCAGGCCGAGGTCGTTTTTTCCGGCTGGGGCGCGCCCAGGCTGGACGCCGCCTTCCTGGCCGCCTGTCCGTCGCTGAAGCTGTTCCTCTACGGGGCCGGCTCCATCCGCGGCTTCACCACGCCGGAGTTCTGGCAGCAGAACATCCCGGTCTGCAGCGCCTGGGCGGCCAACGCCGTGCCGGTGGCCGAGTACACCGTCTCCCAGGTTCTCTTCTCGCTCAAGCACGGCTGGCGCTTCGCCGCGGAGGTGAAGCGCCTCGGCGCCTTTCCCCCGCGCGC
>CAXNFL010000075.1:0-8556 GCA_964201555.1 Kiritimatiellia bacterium | reverse complement strand
GGTCAGGATGCTGCCCACCGAAAGGCGATAGCCGCGCGTCGGGAGCATGGGGTTGTCGCGGCGGTCCTTGGAGATCGTCGTCCCGAAAGAGCTGTCGGTGTGGGCGTCATCCTCGGTGAAATAGAACGTGCTCCCGTCCACGTCGGTGTACAGGTCCGTGTCCTCCACGTCGGAAATGGACACATGCTCCAGCCGGTAGCGCAGCTCCATGCGCGCGCCCAGGGGCACGGGGAAGCCCAGGGCCGGGCTGAAGCCCGTGCGGGTGACATCGTATTCGGAGTAGCTCCGGCTCATCGTGTAGATCTCGCCGCTCAAGGCCAGGGGCCGGTCCAGGAACCACGGCTCGAGCAGGGACAGGGAGTACTCGTTCATTTTGGTGCCGGCCCGGAGGCTGAGCTTGAGGCGCTGGCCGCCGCCCGTGAAAGAGGGCCAGCCCAGCAGGTCAAAATTGCCCTGGGTGATCTCCGTGTACCCCATCAGCGAGTCCACGCTGGAAAAGCCGGCGCCGATCGTGAAGAGGCCGGTCGGCTTTTCCAGCACGTCGATAATCAGGTCGTTGGTGCCGGACACCAGGCTCGGCGCGGGGTAGCCGGAAACGTTCTCGAAATAATTCAGGTTCATCAGGCGCCGCTCGGTCTGCGCCACCTTCACCTCGTTGAAGACCTCGCCCGGATAGACGTTCACCTCGCGGCGGATGACCTTCTCCTTCGTCACCACGTTGCCGCGGATGACCACATCCCCCACCTTGGTCAGCCGCCCTTCGCGCACCTCAAAGGCCACCTCCATCACGCCCGGCCCGGCCGGCTGCAGCACCCCCTCCACGGAGGTGCGGATATACCCCCGGGCGCCGTAGAAGTCGCGCATGGCCTTGGAGGCGGCCCGGATGGCGGCCATGGCGGCCGTGTCGCCGCGCTGGAGGGCTGATTCCTTCGTCACCTCCGCGAGCGGGAACAGCTTGACGCCGCGAACCGTCACCCCGCCGACCTTGTAGAGCGGGCCCTCGTCCACGGTGACGGTGAGGCGCAGGCGGCCGTAGGCCACCGGCTCCACGACCGGCGTATGGACCTTCGCGTCGAGGTAGCCGAGATCCCGGTAGTAGTTGCGGACGTCATCGATCCGGCGGTTCATTTCCCCCGAGTCGTAGTTCGGCTTGCGGAACCAGTACCAGGGATTCCAGGACTTGGGCAAATTGAGGAGCGTGCGCAGCGTGTTTTTCCCGACGTTCTCGTTGCCCGTGATGGCAATGGCCTTGAGCCGCTGGGGTTCGCCTTCCCGGATGCGGATGGCCACGGCGCACAGCCCCGCGTTGGTGTTGATGAGGGTCAGGGACGATTCCACGGCGGCGTCGGCATAGCCCTCCTTGCGATAGAGCTCCTCCACGGCCTTGGCCCTGGGCCCCAGCGACGCCTCGTCCACCCAGTCGCCGGGCTGCAGGTCCAGTTCGGAAATCACCTTGGAAACCCGGATGGCCTGGGCGCCCATCACGGACACCGGCGCGCCCAGCTTGGGCTTCGGGACCACCTTGTACGTGAGAATCACGCCGCCGGGCGCTTCCTCGACCAGGGCGGCGACATCGGAGAAGCGGCCGGTCTTCAACAGGGTCGCCACGTCGCGGCCCGCCGCCACGCGATTGTAGGGCTCGCCCGCTTTCACGGCCACGTGCGCGCGCACGTAACTCTGATCCACGGACAGAGCCGATCCCGACACCAGGCGGATCTCCACGACGGGCGGAATGGCCTGCTCGGGCTGCTGGGCGGACGCGACGGCGGCCGCCAATCCGGCAGCCAGCAGGAACGACTGAAAAGCGAATGGACGCCTCATTCTTCCTCTCCTCCCGCATCGGCGGGACTGCCGATGCCCGGTTCGATCCGATCCCGATCATCGCGGTCCTGGAACAGGGTGTATTTGTCGATGAAATTGAATCGCACATCGTCGCGGGTCGGCCCGTTGCGGCTCTTGGCCACATCCACGATGGCGAGCGTGGGATCCCCGGATTCGCCGTCATCCGGGTACTTGCACGGCCGGCGCAGCAGCAGGACCACATCCGCGTCCTGTTCGATGGATCCGGAATCACGCAGATCGGAAAGCTTGGGCTTGCCCAGCTTGTCGCGGGTTTCGGTGGCGCGGCTCAGCTGGCTGAGGCACAGGACCGGGACCTTCAATTCCTTCGCCATGCTCTTGATCCCGCCGGAAACCGTTGAAATCTCGACCTGCCGGCCCTGCTTGGCGTACTCCTGGGAGTGCAACAGCTGGAGGTAGTCGATCACGACCAGGTCGATGGCGTATTTCTTCTTCAGCCGGCGGGCGCGGGCGCGGATCTCGTTGATGTCGAGGCCGGCCGAATCGTCGATGTAGATGGGCGCCTTGGTGAGCCGCTTGGAGGCTTCGATCAGGCGGTTATGCTCGTCGCCGTAGCGGGCGATCATGCCGGAGGTGACCTGGGGCATGGAAACCTGGGCCTCGGTGCAGAGCATGCGGAGGACGAGTTCCTCTTTTGACATTTCCAGGCTGAAGACGGCCACGGCCCGGGGCCGCTTATCGCCGATGCCTCGGCCGAGCGCCACGTTCTGGGCGATGTTCATGGCCAGCGACGTTTTGCCCATGGAGGGGCGCGCGGCCAGGATGATCATGTTGGAGGCGCGCATCCCGCCCACCACCCTGTCGAGGTTGCGGAAGCCGGTGGCGAGGCCGTTGACCCCGTCGCGCGCGGTGAGGAAGTGCTCGACCTGCTGCATGACGGTGACGACCGCATCGCCCCAGCGCGTCACGGTGCCGCGCTGCATGTCGGCCCCGATGTCGAAAAAGCTCTGCTCCACGGAGCTCAGCACGGCGGTGGCGTCGCCGGTGTCGGTGTAGCAGGCCGACTCGGCGCGGCGGGCCTTGTCAATAATCGTCCGAAGCAGGTATTTCTGGCGGACGATGTCGATGTAGTACTCGGCGTGAGCCGAGGTGGGCGTGGCCTCCATGAGGCCATCGAGGAACAGGGGCCCCCCGGCCTTGTCGAGGGTGGAGGCGGCGCGCATCCGCTCGGTGACGGTCAGGGAATCAACGGGGCGGCCGTCGCGCGACATGTCGAGAACCGCCTCCATGACGAGGCGGTGGGCGGGAATATAAAAGGCATCGGGCCCCAGCTGGGCTTCGATGCACAAATCGAGCACGCGGGCGGAATCAAGCAGCACCGACCCCAGCACGCCCCGTTCAGCCTCTTCGCTGTGCGGGGGCGCCCGGTCCAGGCGCGGAATCCGGGCCCCGGGGGAAGGCTCGCTGGGCATACCGCCTCTTTACCGTTATTTGTCTTCGACGACCCAAACCTTGATCGTGCACTCGACTTCGGGGTGAAGCTTGACGGGAATATCGTACGATCCGAGGGTCTTGATGGGCTCCGCGAGTCCGATATGGGCCTTATCCACCTCGAACTTGTTCTCGAGGAGAATGGCGGCGATATCGGCCACGGTGACCGAGCCGTACAGGGCGTCGGGTTCCCCGGCGCCGGCCTTGGCGCGGATCGTGAAGAGCCCCTCGCGGGCGGCCTTGCCGAGCAGCCCGGACTGGGTGCGGGCGCGGTCGATGGCCTTGCGATTCTCCTCGTCACGCTCGCGGCGGATCTTGACCAGGCGGCGGCGGGTTGCCTCCGTCACCGGGGCGGCCAACTTGCGGGGAATCAGGTAATTGCGGGCGAAGCCATCGGCCACGCGAACCACGGCGCCCTCGGCGCCAAGGTCTTTGACATCAGACATCAGGATAACTTCCACAGGCATGGCACAGGCTCCGGGTTAGCGCACGAGACCCATGACACGGGCGCGCCGAATGGCGCGGGCGAGGCGGCGCTGCATCTGAGGGGTTGTCCCCGTGATGCGGCTCGGCATGATCTTGCCCTGCTCGGTCATGAATTTTTTCAGTGTTTCGTAATCGTGAAAATCAATGGCTTTCACGCCCTCGGGATAGCGGGAGCGCCGCCGTCCGGTGGCGTTCCAATCGGCATTTGCGCTGCTGCTGCGGCTGTTGGTTCGTCCTCGTGCAAACATGACCTTCGGTCTCCTCTTCTCTCTTCGTTAAAACGGCAGATTCTCGTCGTCCGGCGCTTCGCCGCCCGCTGGCGGCTCGTCGTCCGCCGGCGGCTTGGGCGACGCGGTCGGCGTCGCCGGCTTCCGGGGCGGATAGCTCCGCGGCGGGGCACCCTCGCCGCCTTCGCCCCCCTCGCTTTCGCTCCGCTGCCGGGGCGCGCCCAGGAACTGGACCCGCTCCGCCAGCACGCGCAGGATACTGGACTTTTTCCCGTCCTTCTCCCACTCGTCCAATTGCAGGCGCCCCTCCACGAAGGCGGGGGCTCCTTTCGTCAGATACTTGCCGCAATTCTCACCCTGCTTGTCCCACACCACGACGCTGACGAAGCAGGTCTCCTCGCCATCCTCGCCGTTGGCCCGCTTGAAACGCCGGCTCACGGCCAGGCGCAGATCGCAAACCGGGCGGCCGCCGGGAGTGAAGCGCACTTCCGGGTCGCGGGTCAGGTTTCCGATCAGCATGACCTTGTTGAGGGACGCCATCTGGGATCAGGCCTCCTGGGGGGCGGCGGCCGGCGTGCCCGCCGCCTTCGCCTTGGCGGAAGCGGTGGCGGCCAGACGGCGCTCTTTCGCGACGCCCACGAACTGCATCCGGAAGATGTTTTCGTTCAGGCGGAAGCGGGGCTGGAGGGCCGGGAACTTGGCCGGATCCATCTGGAAATCGATGCGGAGGTACACGCCGCCCTCGCGCTTGTGCAGGGGCACGGCGAACGGACGCCGGCCCAGGGGCAGGGTCTGCTCGATCACGCCGCCCAGGCGCTCGATCTCGGCGCGGGCCTTGGCCGCGAACTCTTCAACATTCTCGTCCCGAACGGTTTCCGCCAGGATAAACAGGGCTTCGTAGGGCTTCAATTCGATCCTCCTCGTCACGTCTCGGCGCGGCTTCCCGCGCCCTCTTCCATCATGTTGCATTAAACCGGTTCATCGCCGCGTCGGCGCCCTCTTTCAAGATGCACGCCACCGCGTCGGCGGCCTTCAGCACCGCCTGCTCAAACACGTCCTTCGCCTCACCCGAGAGCGGCCGCAGCACATGCGACACCAAATTCTCCCGTGCGGGGTCCCGCCCGATGCCGACGCGCACCCGCACGAACTCATCGGTTCCAACCGTCTCCAGGATCGACTGCAGCCCCCGATGCCCGCCGCTGCCGCCTTTTTTGCGGATCCGCAACGCGCCTGCGTCAAGGTCCGCATCATCCAAAACGACTATCATATCGGAAGGGGCTATGCCGTTGCAACGCAAAATCGCGCCCACGGCCGCCCCGCTGTTATTCATGAACGTCAGGGGCTGCGCCAACACGGTCCGCTTCCCCTCAAAATCCGCCTTCACGACGGCCGCCTCGAACCGGCTGCTCTCCCGCAGCGACTCGTTCAGCCGCCGCGCCAGCTCCTCCACCACGCGAAACCCCGCGTTATGCGGCGTATTCGCGTACTGGCGGCCCGGATTGCCAAGCCCCACAACCAGGTTCACGGCGGCATCCTTCCCGCGGCGCAACCCCGGCGCGGCCGCTCAGGCGGCCAGGGCCCGGAGCCCAACGCCGATTACTTCTTCTCCTTGCCGCCCGCCTTCTTCTCCCCGGCCGGAGCCGCCTTCTTCTCGCCAGGCTTGCCCTCCGCGGCCGCTTCGCCCTCTTCGCCTTCCTTCTTCTTGACGATAACCTCGGGCTCCGTTCCAGTCACCACTTCGCCCTCGGCCGGCTTGACCTCTTCCTCGACCTTCTGCTCGGAAACGGTCGCCACCGCCACGTCCTTGGCCGTGATCAGGGTGACATTCGGGTTCATCACGATGTCGCCCGCGCTCAGGCTCTGGCCGATCTGCATGGCCGTCACGTCGAGCGTGATCTCCTCGACCAGGTCCGCCGGCAAACACTCCACCGTCACGCTGCGCAGCAAGTGCTGCAGCACGCCGCCGCCGATCGTGACGCCCTGGGGCTCGCCGACGAGGACGAGGGGCAGTTCCACGCGCATCTTCTTGGTCATCGAGACCTCGAAGAAGTCGACATGCACCAGGTTGCCGCTCACGGGATGGCGCTGCACCTCGCGGACGAGAACCTTCTTCTCGGCCCCGTCGAGGTCCATGGTCATCAGCAGGCTGGTGTTCGAATGCCCGCGCAGAAGCATGGTGAAATCGTGCCCGTTCACCTGGATCGGACTCGACTCGGCCTTGTCGTTGTAAATCACGGCCGGCACCACGCCCTGGACGCGCAGACGGCGGGACTCTGCGGTCCCCGGCTTCGCGCGCTTGTTCGCCACCACTTTAATTTCCTTGCCCATAGCTCACTCTCTCCTGCTCTCGCTAGATATGAAATAGATCCGAGATCGACTTGTCTTCATTGATCCGGCGGATCGCCTCGCCGAACAGCTCCGCCACCGATAGAACCGTCAACGGCAACCCGCCGGCGTCCGGGATCGGCACGCTGTCGGTCACCACGATTTCCGTGATCTCCGACTGCTTCAGCCGCTCGATGCCGATGGGCGCCAGAACGGCATGCGTCACGGCCGCATACACGGCCAGCGCGCCGTTCTTTTTGACAAAACTGGCCGCGGCGCACAGGGTGCCCGCCGTCGTGGTCAGATCGTCCACCAGAATCGCCGTCTTCCCCTTCACGTCCCCCACCAGGCTGAACGCCTCCACTTCCAGGGGGCCTTTGCGCTCCTTGGCCACGATGGCCAGGCCCGCGTTCAGCATCTGGGCGTAGGCGTGCGCCATCTTCAGGCCGCCGGTGTCGGGCGACACCACCACCAGGTTCTTCAAGTTTTTCTCTTTCAGATACTTGACGAAAACAGGCGAGGCGTAAAGGTGATCCAGCGGAATATCGAAAAAGCCTTGAATCTGCTGGGCGTGAAGATCCAGCGTCAGGACCCGGTTCACCCCCGAGGCGACCAGCAGGTTGGCCACCAGCTTGGCCGTGATCGGCACGCGGGGCTGGTCCTTGCGGTCCTGGCGGGCGTAGCCGTAAAAGGGCATGACGGCCGTGATCCGGGCGGCCGAGGCGCGCCGGAGCGCGTCAATCATAATCAGCAGCTCCATCAGGTTCTCATTGGGCGGCGCGGACGTGGGCTGGACAACGAAGACATCGTCGCCCCGGACGTGCTCCAGGATCTTGATCCAGACTTCGCCATCGGGGAAACGGGAAATTTTGGCGGCTCCCAGGGGGACGCCGAGATATTCGGCAATCTTCTGGGCCAACGCCGGATTTGCACTTCCACTGAAAATCTTCACGAAACCGCTTTCTGATCAAAACCCGCTGGTTGCCCGACTAGGATTCGAACCTAGACTCTAACCTCCAAAGGGTCGTGTGCTACCATTACACTATCGGGCATCGTTTTCGCCACCCTGCTCCAGATCGCCCCGTCCGACCCGCTCTGCAAGGCCTGCTCCAGTTGCCGCGCATGCCCTTCATCGCCGGCCAGGGCGAAAAGGGACGAGCCGCTGCCCGACACCATCGCGCCCAAAGCACCCGCCTCGCGAAGGCGTGCCACCAGCATCCGCGCCAGCGGATACTTGCCGAACACCGTCGCTTCAAGGCTATTGAACAGGTGCTTCGCGGCCAGTCGCACGTTTCCCGTCGACAAAGCAGAACGCATATTGTTATAGGATTCAGGCTCGGAAGTCAAGCGGGTCCTGTATCTTTCGTAAATATCGCGGGTCGAGGTGCTGAATCCCGGATTGACCACCACCAGCCACCAGGGGCGCAATTCCGGGTCCGCCGCGGCTTCCAAGCGGGTCACCCGGTCGCCGACGCCCTCGATGGCCACCGCCCCGCCCTGGACCAGGGCCGGGATGTCGCTTCCCAGCCGGGCCGCCAGCTCCATCAGCCGGGAACGGGGCAGCTCCAGGTTCCAGAGCCGGTTCAGGGTCCGCAGGGTGGCGGCCGCATCCGAGCTGCCGCCCCCCAGCCCGCCCCCGATCGGAACCCGCTTGCGGATGCGGATCCGGGCGCCCAGCCGGCACCCCGTCTCCTGCTGGAGAAGGCGGGCGGCCCGGGTGGTGAGGTTGTCGTTCGACTCCGCCACGCTCACGCCGACGATTTCCGGCAGCTCCCGGATGTCCATCTCGGTTTCCACGGTTCCATCGGGGCTGACTTCGAACTCCATCTCGTCGGCCAGGGAAATGGGGGCCAGCAGGCTGCGCAAATCATGGTAGCCGTCCGGGCGCTTGTCCAGGACTTCCAGGAAAAAATTGATCTTGGCCCTCGCCTCGACCCGCATCATGACGGCGTTCCTTATAAAAAAGCCGGACCTTACACCAGGGCCGGGCCCCTGTCAAGCGGCGGGAGGGAGGGCGGGGCGGGATGGCCATCCGATAACGATCAAGCGCCGGCCCACGCGCGGCTATTCGGGAATCGTGAAATAGAAGGTCGCGCCCTTGCCCGGCTCGGACTCCACCCAGATGGAGCCGCCATGGCGCTCGACCACTTTGCGGCAGATGGCCAGGCCGATCCCCGTTCCCTCATAGCCTTCCGCCGCAGGCACCCGCTCGAAAATCAGGAAGATC
>CAXNFL010000074.1:0-8569 GCA_964201555.1 Kiritimatiellia bacterium | reverse complement strand
CTGGAGGATGAGCGGACGATTGAAACGCACACGCTGATCGTGGCCTCGGGCGCTTCGGCCAAGTGGCTGGGCCTGCCTTCCGAGCAGGCCCTCCGCGGCAAGGGCGTCTCCGCCTGCGCCACCTGCGACGGCGCCTTTTTCAAGAACATGCCGATCGCCGTGGCGGGCGGGGGGGACACCGCCATGGAGGAGGCCCTGTTCCTGACTCGGTTCGCATCCCGGGTGTTCCTGGTGCATCGCCGGAAAGAGTTTCGCGCCTCCCAGATCATGGTGGATCGCGTCCTGGCCCATCCCAAGATCGAGACCGTCCTGGATACCGTCATCGAGGAGGTGCTGGACGTCAAGGCGCAGACCGTGAACGGGCTCCGGCTGAAGCACGTGCCGAGCGGCTCGGTGCGCGTCCTGCCCGTGGGCGGCCTTTTCGTGGCCATCGGCCATGCGCCCAACACGGACGCCTTCAAGGGCCAGCTGGACATGGAGGAGAGCGGCTACCTGAAGACCGACGGGGTTCGCACCGCCGTGGCGGGCGTCTATGCCGCCGGCGACGTGCACGATCACGTCTACCGGCAGGCGATCGTGGCCGCCGGAGACGGCTGCATGGCCGCGCTGGAGGCCACCCGGTTCCTTGAAGGGGCCGGTTTGTGAGTACGGCCGCCGCGGCCTTCGCCGAGGCGAAAAATCCGATGGGCGTCTACCGCCGCCTCCTGAAGCACGCGCGCCCCTATGCCTGGCGCCTGGCGCTGGGCGTCTTCTTCGGCGTCGTCTATGCGGCCGCCCAGGGCGCCTTTGTCTGGGCGCTCCGCAAGGGGCTGCCGATGTTTTTCGGCGAGGGCGGCTCGATGAACGAGATCGAGCCCTATAAGCTGTATATGGCCGTGGCCGTTTTCCCCCTGCTGACCCTGCTGCGCGGATTGGGCGACTTCGGCAGCAAGTACCTGATCAAGTGGGTGGGCAACCGGGTCATCATGGACCTGCGCAACGCGATGTTCGGCCATCTGCTGGATCTTTCCATCCTCTTTTACTCCGACCGCCGGACCGGCGAGCTGATCTCGCGCGTGACCAACGACCCCCTGCTGGTCGAGCAATCCGTCTCCACCGTGCTGGGCGATATCGTCAAGGAGCCGCTGACCCTGATCGCCATGGTCGCCTCCGCCTTCTACCTGGACCCCAAGCTGGCCCTGATCAGCCTGGTGCTCTTCCCGATTTGCATGCTGCCCATCGTCATCTTCGGCCGCAAGATGCGCAAAAACTCCCGCGGCGCGCAGGAGAAAATCGCCGACCTGATGTCGATCCTGCAGGAGACCATCACCGGCGCCCGCATCGTGAAGGCGTACGGCATGGAGCCCGTGGAGCAGGCCCGGTTCATGGAGCAGAACCGGACCTTTTTCGGCAAGGTCCTGCGGATGGCCCGGGCGCGCGCCTCGGTCGAGCCGATCATCGTCTTCATCTCCGGCGTCGGCATCGCCTTTGTGCTGCTCTATGCGCGGCATGCGAGCCTCTCGTTCAGCGAGATCATCGCGTTCATGGCCGCCCTGGTGCTCATGTACGAGCCGGTGAAGAAGCTCTCGGGCATCCACCTGCAGATCCAGCAGAGCGTGGCGGCTGCCGAGCGCATCTTCGAGCTGATCGACGCGCCCATCACCGTGGTCGAAAATCCGCGGGCGGCCGCCTTCGACGGCAAGCCGACGGCGGTGGCGTTCGATCACGTGGAGTTTTCGTATGGGCCCGAAACCCCGGTGCTGCGGGACATCAACCTGGAGATCCCGGCGGGCACCCGCGTGGCTATTGTGGGCAATTCCGGATCGGGCAAGACGACGCTGGTGAACCTGATCCCGCGGTTCGCCGATGTGACCGGCGGCTCCCTGCGGATCAACGGGACGGACATCCGGGATTTCACGCTCAAGTCGCTTCGCAAGGCCATGGGCGTGGTGACCCAGGAAACCATCTTGTTCAACGACACGGTGGCCAACAACATCCGCTACGGAACGCCGGAAGCGTCGATGGAGGCGGTGCAGGAAGCGGCCCGCCAGGCCTATGCTCACGAGTTCATCGAGGCCATGCCCGAGGGCTACCAGACGATGATCGGGGAGCGCGGCGTGCGGCTTTCGGGCGGGCAGAAGCAGCGGCTGGCCATTGCCCGGGCCATCCTGCGCAATCCGCCCATCATGATCCTGGACGAGGCGACCAGCGCGCTCGACACCGCCTCCGAGCGCCAGGTCCAGGCCGCCCTGGAGGCGCTGATGACGGGCCGGACCGTCTTTGTGATCGCCCACCGGCTTTCGACCATTGTGAACTGCGACCGGATCCTGGTCCTCGAGGCCGGCCGCATCGTGGAGTCGGGCACCCACCCCGAATTGCTGGAGAAGGGTGGCGTCTACCGCAACCTGTACGACCTGCAGTTCAATTCTCCGTCGGACAACGGTTGAGGATCTCCCGGATGTAGGACCGGGTGGAGGGGAAGGTGACCGCCTCCTGGAACCCCTGGGCCGTTTCGCCTCCTGGCAGCGCCGCCCAGCGCCGGGCATGGGTCAGGCCGGCATTGTATTCGGCCAGCGCGTAAGGCGCCGGCCGATCGCGGTTGCTCCAGCGTTTCAGGGCTCGCGCGAGGTACCAGGTCCCCGCTTCAATATTGGTGCAGGGATTGTACAGGTGCTCCGGCTGGAAGTCGGCGATGGAGCAGGCCCGCGCCCATTCGCGGCCCGCCGGCTCGCGGATCTGCATGAGCCCCATTTCGCCGGCCTTTCCCGTCCGGTTTGGCAAATAGCTGCTTTCCCGCCAGATGACGGCGGAGACCAGTGCGGGATCGACCCCGTTCCGGGCGGCGGCCGAGCGGATCAGGGGGTCGAAGCGATGCTCCCGCATATACGTGAGCCCCCGCATGAAAGCGGCCGTCAGCGCCACGATCAGGGCCAGGAGCAGCAAAAGCCGCTTGATGGAGGTAACGGCCGACATGACATCAGCCTAAAGACTCGCCTGGATTTTGTCGAGGCTGGAGTCCGTCAGACTTGTCCGACCTGTCTGACCCGTCCGACCCGTCCGACAGCCACTGAACCCGCTTGACATATTTCAGGACGGCTTCAACAATGCCTTCCATGCTAACTTCCGACTTCGATTACGAGCTTCCGCCCGAGCTGATCGCCCAGACGCCGCCGCCCCGGCGGGAGGATGCCCGCATGCTGGTGCTCGACCGGCGGACAGGCGCGGTTCAGCATAAGGGCGTGCGCGATCTGCCCGAGTTCCTTCGCCCGGGCGACGCGCTGGTCCTGAACGACACGCGCGTGATTCCCGCCCGGCTCTTCGGCAACAAGGAGGGCAGCGGCGGCCGCGTGGAGGTGCTGCTGCTGGAGGAGGAGGCCCCCGGCTTCTGGCTGGCCATCTTCAAGACGGCGGGCCATCCGAAGCCGGGCGCGCGATTCAGGCTGGGAAGGGACCGGATCCTGGGCGAGCTGATTCAGCGCGAGCCCGGCGGGCGCGCTCATCTGAAACTGTCCTGCGAGGGATCCTTGCTGGAAGCGCTGGAGGCGGAGGGCTTGCCGCCCCTGCCGCCCTATATCCGCCGCCCCCGGGGAACCCCGGCGCCGGGCGACGCCGTCCAGGCGGAGGATAAGGAGCGCTATCAGACGGTCTACGCGCGCGCCTCGGGCTCGGTGGCGGCTCCGACGGCCGGCCTTCATCTCACCGAGTCCCTGCTGGACGCCCTGCGGGCGAAGGGGGTCACGATCGCCAAAGTGACGCTGCATGTCGGAATGGGAACATTCAAGCCCATCGACTCGGAAACCCTCGACGGCCATGTGATGCATGACGAGCGCTACGAGGTGTCGGACGCGGTGGCGGAGCAGCTGAACCGGGCCCGGCAGGCGGGGGGGCGCCTGATTGCCGTGGGCACCACCAGCGCCCGTGTGCTGGAAACGGTGACTGACGAGCAGGGCGTGGTGCAGTCGGGAAGCGGGCGCACGCGGATTTTCATCCGGCCGCCGTATCGGTTCAAGGGCGTGGATGGCATGCTGACCAACTTTCATCTTCCCAAATCCACCCTGCTGGTCATGATCAGCACCCTGGCCGGCCATGAAAACGTGCTGAATGCCTATGCCGAGGCCGTGCGCGAGCGCTATCGCTTCTTCAGCTATGGCGATTGCATGTTTATTGCGTGAGATCTTAAGAAAATATTTGACCCTTCCGGCAAACGGGTGTAATTTTAACTGAGTTTTAAATATATGTGGGTTCACTAATACGGATAATGCAAGGGGAGGATTGTTGATGAACATGAAGAAGGCTTTCAAACTGGGCTTTACGTTGATCGAACTGCTGGTGGTTATCGCCATTATCGGCATTCTGGCCGGCTTGCTCTTGCCGTCGCTGTCGATGGTTCGTGAACGCGGCCGCCGCACAACCTGCCTGAACAACCTGAAGCAGATTGGGCTTGCCTTCAATCTCTATGCGGCTGATAACGATGAACGCCCCGCGACCAAGATCGGACAGTTGGTGAAGTACATCGGCGGCGACAGTAACGTTAAGATGTTCATGTGCCCCTCGGCCACCCGTAATCTCCCCGGCACGCCGCCCACGAAGATTTCGGAATTGGCGGCCAACCCCACGTTTTCCAGCTATGATTATGTGAATGCCACGGGTACGACGGCCACTGCCCTTGGCGCAACGGTTACGCCTGTCATGACCGATAAGGCGGACAATCATGCCGCTGACGGAATCACCATGCTGTACCAGGACGGTCATGCCGGTTGGTGGAGCGGCACCCGGGATAACTATGCCTCATCCAACAGCATGACGATCACCGCGGTTCCGGACGCGACTTGGCTGGTGGCTACTCCGTAATTATAAATGCGGCGAAAGCCGTTCTTATCAAAAGGCCTTCGTCCGTGATGGGCGGAGGCCTTTCGGCTTTATGACACATCCCATTGCCAGAGTCATTGTCGATATCGCGGCGGATCGCGAGTTCGATTACGCGGTTCCCCCCGAGCTCAAGGGGCGGCTCGGCCTGGGCTCCAAGGTCACCGTGCCGTTCGGCCGGCGCGAGGTTCCCGGCCTGGTGGTGGGCTTCGCGGACTCCTCCGCCTTCGGGACCATCAAGGCCATTCTCGGGCTCTCGTCCGAAAAGGCGCTTCTCTCCCAGCCGCTCATCGACCTGGCCCGCTGGGTGGCCGACTACTATTGTTCCCCTTTTGAGCAGGCGGTCCGGGCCCTGCTGCCGGGCGTGGTGCGGCGCTCGGGCGAGTCGTTCAAGCGCAACCGGTTCGTCGAGCTTGTCCCCGAAAAAGCAAAGGACCTGGATCGCGAGGCGCTGCGGCGGCGCGCGCCGCAGCAGGCCGTGGCGCTGGAGGCGCTGGAGAAGGAGCCGGGCCTCTTTCTGCGCGATCTCCTGGAGCGGCACGGCATTCCCGCCTCGGCCGTCGCGGCGCTGAAGGAGAAGGGGCTCGTGGCCGTGCGCGATGCCGCCGTGCCCCGCAATCCCGTGGGAAACCGGACCTTCCTGAAAACGCTGCCGCAGACCCTCATGGAGCAGCAGGCCAAGGCCCTGGAGCTGATCGTCGCCTCGATCGAGCGGCAGGACCCGCCCGTCGTGCTCCTGCACGGCGTGACCGGAAGCGGCAAGACGGAGGTGTACCTGCAGGCCATCGCCCGGACGCTGGAGCTGGGGAAGGGGGCCATCGTGCTGGTGCCCGAGATCGCGCTGACGCCCCAGACGATGGAGCGGTTCAAGGGCCGCTTCGGCGAAGCCGTGGCCGTGCTGCACAGTTCGCTCTCCGAGGGCGAGCGCCACGACGAGTGGCACCGGATCCACTCCGGCGAGGCGCGCATCGCCATCGGCGCGCGCAGCGCCGTCTTCGCCCCGGTCCAGAACCTCGGGCTCATCGTGGTGGATGAGGAGCACGAGCAGACGTACAAGCAGGAGGAGGCGCCGCGCTACCACGCGCGGGATGTGGCCGTGATGCGCGGCCGCCTGGAAGCCTGCGCCGTGGTGCTCGGCTCGGCCACGCCGGCGTTCGAGTCGTTCAGCAACGCCCGGAGCGGCAAGTATGCGCTGGCCGACATGCCCGTGCGCGTGGATCACCGCCGGATGCCCGTGATCCGCGTGGTCGACATGCGCGTGGAGGCGGAGCGCGCCGGCGGCCCCGGCCTCTTTTCGCGCGAGCTGGCCGACCTGATCCGCCTGCGCCTGGAGAACGGGGAGCAGACGATCCTGTTCCTGAACCGGCGCGGCTTTTCGACGTCCCTCGTCTGCCCCAAGTGCGGCTATGTGGCCTCGTGCGAATGGTGCAGCGTGGCCTTCACCTATCACCGGGCCGAGGAGACGCTCAAGTGCCACATCTGCGGGGCGCACAAGCCGGTGCCCGCCGCCTGCCCCGAATGCAAGGACCCGGGCTTCAAATATTCCGGAACGGGGACCCAGCGGCTGGAGTCGGTGGTGGCCAAGCTGTTTCCCAAGGCCCGGGTCAGACGCATGGACGCCGACACCACCTCCGCCAAGAATGCCCACTGGGAAATTCTCGGCGAGTTCAAGTCGGGCAAGGTTGACATCCTCATCGGCACGCAGATGATCGCCAAGGGGCTCGACATCCCGAACGTCACGCTCATCGGCGTGATCAACGCCGACACGGGCCTGCACGCCCCCGACTTCCGCGCCGGCGAGCGGACGTTCCAGCTGCTGACGCAGGTGGCGGGCCGGGCGGGGCGGGGCGATCTGGCGGGCGATGTGGTGATCCAGACCTACACGCCCTTTCACACGACGATCCAGGCCGTGCGCCGGCTGGATTACGCCACCTTTTATGACCAGGAGAGCGAGGAGCGCCGGGAGCTGGCCTATCCGCCGTTCGGGCGGATGGTGTGCGTCACGTTCCGGGGAGCCTCGGACGAGCGCACCGCCTTTTCGGCCGACCTGCTGGCAAAGACCCTGGCGGAGACGCTGCCCGCGAACGTGACGGTGTCGGGCCCGTCCCCGGCGCCCCTGGCCAAGGCCAAGGGGCTGTTCCGTCACCAGGTTTTGTTCCGGGGCCCCTCCAGCAAGACCATCACCCGCCCCCTGCGCCGCCTCCTCGCCGAAACGGCCTGGCCGCCCGGCATCACCTCCGTGCTGGATGTGGATCCCGTGTCCCTGATTTGAGCAAGAGGGCGCAAGTCCTTCATAGGTCCGATAGCCCCTATCGGTCCTATGCTTTCCAAAGCCCTTCTTTCTTGGCTTTTCCGACCCCTGATGCTATTTTCATCCCATGAACGAGTCCAAGTTTTATGTCACGACGCCCATTTATTACGTCAATGACAAGCCGCACATCGGGCATGCCTACACGACCATCCTGGGCGATGTCCTGGCCCGGTATCACCGCCTGTTCGGCGTGCCGACCTGGTTCCTGAC
This sequence comes from Kiritimatiellia bacterium, assembly GCA_964201555.1. Classification (GTDB taxonomy): domain Bacteria; phylum Verrucomicrobiota; class Kiritimatiellia; order CAIKKV01; family CAIKKV01; genus CAIKKV01. The sequence continues at coordinate 1,203 of CAXNFL010000074.1, read as the reverse complement.
CGGCACGGACGAGCACGGGCAGAAGGTGCAGCGGGCGGCCGAAAAGGCCGGCATGACGCCCCAGCAGCAGGCCGATACCACCGTGGTCCGGTTCCAGGAATTATGGTCCAAGCTGGGCATCACGCACGATGATTTCATCCGCACCACCGAGCCCCGCCATACCCTCGTGGTGCAGCAGATCCTGCAGGACCTGTTCCAGCGCGGCGAGATTTACCGCTCCGAATATGACGGCTGGTACTGCGTGCCCTGCGAGCGGTTCTTCATGGAGAAGGATTTGACCGGCGGCACCTGTCCCGATTGCGGCCGGTACGTCGAGAAGGTGCGCGAGTCCAACTACTTCTTCCGCATGAGCAAGTACCAGGAGTGGCTGATCCGGTACATCGAGGAGAACCCCGCGTTCATCCAGCCCGACTTCCGCCGCAACGAGACGCTTGGCTTCCTGCGCAAGCCGCTGCAGGACCTGTGCATCTCGCGGCCCAAGAGCCGGCTGGCGTGGGGCATTGAGCTGCCGTTCGACCGCGACTTCGTCTGCTACGTCTGGTTCGACGCCCTGGTCAACTACATCAGCGCCGTGGGGTACGGCAAGGATCCCGAGCGGTTCAAGCGCTGGTGGCCGGCCTCGTGCCACCTGATCGGCAAGGACATCCTGACCACGCACACGGTCTACTGGCCCACCATGCTGAAGGCCATGAACCTGCCGATGCCGCAGACCATCTTCTCCCACGGCTGGTGGCTGATGGGCGACGTCAAGATGAGCAAGACCACCGGCAACACGGTCAACCCCGTGGAGATGGCCGCCAAGTACGGCGTCGACGCGTTCCGCTATTTCCTGATGGCCGAGATGGTGCTGGGGCAGGACGCCAGCTTCACGCAGGAGGCGTTCATCCGCCGGATCAACACCGACCTCTCCAACGACCTGGGCAACCTGCTCAGCCGCTGGGTCAAGATGGTCGAGTCCTTCTGCGGCGGCGTGGTGCCCGCGCCCGAGGGCCCCGCCGGGGCCGAGGAGCAGGCGCTCCAGGAGAAATCGCTGGCCGCCATCGCCGCCATGCGCGCCGCCGTGGACGCCATGCGGATCGACTCCGGCCTCAACGCCATCGCCGCGGCCCTGCGCGAGGGTAACCGGACTATCGAGACGCGCCAGCCGTGGAGCCTCGCCAAGAAGGGCGAGACCGCCGCGCTGGGCACCGTCCTGTACAGCCT
>CAXNFL010000073.1:0-8757 GCA_964201555.1 Kiritimatiellia bacterium | reverse complement strand
TCTCCAAAAGCCAGCTTCCAAATCTTATTGCTCAGTTCCATCGCCACGAATAGACTCTTCTGTTGGGACATGACTCAGCCTCCGGTTAGTGTTTTTTGGACGAAAACTACTATAGCGGCTGATCATGTCCCTTCATAGTATCTACCTGTTAACGCAGCAGGTAGGGCGCTCAGCCTGGCCTGAGCTTGTCGAAGGGTCCCTTGCGCGCCGAAAAACTACAGATTCTTTTTGATGCATATGCAAACTGTTTATGGCCGGAGGTTAACTGGAAAGCCGCAAAAACAATCCGATCCGGATTTCGTGTGGTTCGTGTATTTCGTAGTCCCCTCGGTTCTTCAGTTCTAACCAAGGTCTCTTCTCCGCGCGCTCCGCGTCTCCGCGTGAAATCGTTATTCTCCGTGTCTTGGTGTCTCTGTGTGATGATTGAAGTCAGATCCCGTAGTTGCTCAAGGTCGTGGCAATGCCGTTCAGGATGCCGGTGATGGCGGGATATTCGACTTCCAGCTGCTTCAAGGTGCGGTCCACCTGCTCGGCCATGCCCGTGTGATCAATCGGCCCGGGAGCATCCACCTGGCGCTCCAGGTCGCGGACCAGGCGGTGCAGGCGCTTCTTGTCCGCCGCCTGATCGACATTCAGCGTCTCGACCTCGCGCTTCAGCTGGTCAAGCGACTCCAGGATCTCTTGCTTGCTCATGGGCTGTTCTCCGTTTCGGCGCCATTGTAGCACGTCGCGGCCCCCGAACGACATTTTTTTACCGTGATTTCCGCCGGCGTTTGGGGTAATAAGGACGGCTCAAAGGAGACGACTCATGCTCAAGCTCGCTTTCATGGGATTCCGCCACGGCCACATCTACTCCCTCCTGCAACACGCCAAGGAGATGCCCGGCGTGCAGATCGTCGCCGCCTGCGAGGAGGACCCCGCCACCCGCGACGCGGTCAACAAGGCCGGCGCCGTGAAGATCACGCACGACTCCTACGCCCGCCTGCTGGCGGAAACCGACTGCGACGCCGTCGCGATCGGCGACTACTACGCCAACCGCGGCCCCGCCGCCATCGAGGCGCTCAAGCTGGGCAAGCACGTCATCTCCGACAAGCCAATCTGCATCTCGCTCGACGAGCTGGCCACCATCGAAGCCCTGGCCGCCAAGGGAAAACGAAAGATCGGCGCCATGCTGGACCTGCGCGACAGCGGGCTGTCCCTCAAGGCGTTCGAGCTGATCCGCGGCGGCGCCATCGGCGCGATCCACGGAATCGTCTTCACCGCCGAGCACCCGCTCATGCTGGGCAAGCGCCCGGGCTGGTATTTCGAGCCCGGCAAGCACGGCGGCACGCTGAACGACATCGCCATCCACGGCATCGACCTGATCCCCTGGATCACCGGCCTCCAGTTCACGCGCCTCGAGGCCGCCCGGAGCTGGAACGCCTTCGCCACCGAGACGCCCTGGATGCACGATGCCGGCCAGTTCATGGCCACGCTGGAAAACGGCGCCGGCGTCATGGGCGAAGTCTCCTACTTCTCGCCCGACAGCATGGGCTACAGCATGCCCCAGTACTGGCGGACCACCTTTTTCGGGCGCGACGGCGTCCTCGAGCTCTGCGAATCGCAGAAGAAGCTCACGCTGGCGAAAAACGGGAGCAAGGAGTCGATCCAGCCAGACCCGGCGCCGAGCAACGACGCCGGCTACCTCAAGTCCTTCCTGGCCGACATCGCCGGGAAGCCCCTTCCCAACGGCCTAAACACGCCCGACATCCTCCGCGCCTCCCGCCAGAGCCTGCTGATCCAGCAAGCCGGGGACAAGGGGCTGACCCACGTGGCGCTGTAACGAATAGCTGATAGCTGATAGCTGATAGCTGATAGCGGAAACTTGCGCCGGAGTTGGAAAAGTCTTATCCTTGATCCCGTGATGAACGTGCACGACATTCTAGAGCTCATCTCCCGGCGTTTTCCGGAAAAGGGCATCGACTACCTGCTCATAGGCGGATACGCCGTCAACTACTACGGTTACACGCGAAACACGGTGGATATGGATTTCATGGTGGCGTCCGACCAACTGACCGCCGTGCGCTCCATCCTGACGGAGGCGGGATTCATCAACGTCTCCGTCGAAGATAACGTGGTGTTTTTCAATCGGCCCGACCTGGCCGTGCGGGTGGACTTCCTTCGCGTCGACACTGCAACCTTGAAAAAACTGCTCGTCAATGCCATTGTCGCCGATTTATACGGCAGCCGGGTCAACGTGCCTGCGCTGAAGGATTTGTTGGCCATGAAGATCTTTGCCTTTGCCCAGAGCGGGGGCCGGCGACTGGGCAAGGACCTTCCCGATATCGCCTTCCTGGCCGTGCTGCACCACCTGGATCCTGATAAAGACATCTTGCCGCTTTGCAACAAATTTGGGAACAGTGAATCATTTGCCATAATTAGGAACCAGATGGAGAGCCTGAAGAAATGAAAGAGCCTCTTCCTCCATTTGATTCCCGCTTCCCTCCCCGCCTTACGATGGAAGAATACGTCGCGTTCATAGAAGAATCGCTCAAGTACGTCGATCCCGCCCAGGTGGCCCGCCAGAAGGCGATTGAAAAACGGATCGATAAGCCGTTCAGTTTGGTGGATTCCCCGGAGCGGGATCCCGGCACAACGAGGCGCTAACATCGTTCTTTCGGGTGAGGCGCTTCGCCGATACCCAGTAGCGCAGCACTGTGTGCCGGGGAAAACCTCCTCACACGGAGCCACGAAGACACGGAGAACATCTGTTATTCTATTCCCGTCATCTCGAGCGGAGTGCCTCTTCGGGACGAAGTCGAGAGATCTCATGCTTTTACCGCTCCGCATGAACTGCAAGCTCGCCGCCCACCTGAAATCCGTGATATCCGTGTTATCCGTGGTTAAGGGTGGTGAGTCAGTTATAGTTATTTGAGGGACAGGCCAGTTTGCGCTTGCTCTTCCTGCCTGCATTCTCCAAAATCTATTCAGAAGCAAGAAACGTATCGATTATAACAACAACCGGATTGTTTCCCAGGAAATGTGTACGGACACCTACTAAATGTTCGGCACGATACAAACCAAACCAAAACGGGATTTCCGCGAGAGAACGCAAAGAACACAAAGAAAAGGTTTCTTTGAGATCTCTGCGTTCTTTTGCGGCCAAAATAATGATGGTCCGAACCAGTCCTTCCTGGGTATCGGCGAAGCGCCTCACCCAAAAAAACGACGTTCGACGAAGAGGCGAAAAAAGGATGAATACCCGAATCAGGCTGGTCCACTGCGACACTCTAAGCTGCGAACCGATCTTGCGAAGGACGCCGGACGGCAACCTTCTGTGCGTCGGCCAATGTGGTGACGTGGCTGAACCGGCTCCCGGCAATCGCGTCTATGCCTTCGGAAGCGAGGATCAGGGACAGAACTGGAACAGTCTGGGCTCGGTCTACCCCGAAACCGGGGAAGCGGTCTATGTGACCGAGGTGATGGTGCTCGATGGCGTGGTCAGCGCCTTTCTGCAGGTGCACAATGGCCGCTTCCTCAACATGCGGTGCGTCGTCATGCAGAGCCGCGACAGCGGTCGGACTTGGACGAATGCCGGCGCGGCGCCGCACTTTCCGACTTTCTGCTTCGTGCGCGGCATGCTGCCGCTGGACAACGGTGAGATTATACTCGCGTGCCAGTACTTCCCGGTGTCCCCGGAGGAGAACGCCCGCCTGGTAATCGCCAACCACAACATCGCGAACCCCCGGCAGCAGCGGACCGTCAGGGACGCGGACGTCGATTACGTCGGCAATGACGTGATCGTCAGCAAGGACCGCGGGAAGACCTTCCAGCGCTTTGCAGGGCCGAAGATCCCGGTGAAGGGCACGACAGGGCGCGGTTGGGCCTGGACCGAGCCGACCCTGGCGGCGCTTGCCGACGGAAGGCTCGTGATGCTCCTTCGCGTGGACGGCAGCGGCTTCCTCTGGCGCAGCGAGTCGCGAGATTCCGGTCGGACCTGGACCGAGGCTGTGAAGACGGACATCCCCAACCCAGGCAACAAGCCGAAATTGATACCGATGGCGGGCGGCCGCATCGCTCTGATCCATACCCCGAACCCCGTCCCGGGCTACGTCAACCGGCATCCGCTATCCCTCTGGATCAGCGACGACGATCTGGACTCCTTTCGGGAGAAGCGGGTGGTGACCGATTTCCCGGGCCACTACTGCTACCCGGACGGTTTTTTCGAGGATGGACACATCCTGTTCACAATCGAGATCAATCGCCACGAGATTCTCTTCTTTGACTGCGAAGTGTAACACCGATCTTCGGACCTTATCGCCGGCGGCACGCGGAGAGACCTACCCTTATCACTCGTGTATATGGTATGGACGAATGCCCTATTTTATAGTACTTTTAAATAATGCAGATGGATACCTCCAAATTGAAAGAGCTTTGCCGGAAACAGCGGATCCGGTTGCGTGATCTCCTGAATGAGGCGAAGGTGAGCCGAACGGCTTATTACTCTCTGACCCGGAAAGAGTCCGTGCTTCCGAAGTCCGTTTGCCGGATTGCCCGGCGCCTGGGCGTAAGCCCGATCCGTTTTCTGGAGGATCCGGCAAAATCCGTCGAACGGATCCGCGAGTTACAGGCTCGCACGGATACGATTTGCCGGCGGCACCCGGGAATCGACCGGGATGTGGCGTTGCGGACGTTGATGAATTTGGAATTGCCGCCCATCGAGCGGCTACGAAAGGCGTTGATCCGTGGCCGACAATCGCATATTCACCGCTAAAGAGCTGTCCTTTCTGCGCGAACTGACTCGGAACAAGGTGCCGTTCATGATCGTGGGGTTGTCGGCGGCCGCGCTTCAAGGCGCCCCCATGGTCACTCAGGATGTGGACCTTTGGTTTCGGAACATTGATCACCCCGGAATTCGCAAAGCACTCAATAAACTGGGCGGCACTTTGGTTGAGCCCATCGCCTTGAATCCGCCGATGTTTGCGGGAAAGAATGTCGAGTATTTCGATATCGTTTTGACCGTCCACGGGGTGGATAGTTTCGACAAGGAAGTCAAGGCCGCGGTCAAGGTGCCCTTCGCCGGATTTTCGGTATGCGTCCTTCCGCTGGAACGGATCATCGCCAGCAAGCGGTTCCTGAATCGCGAAAAGGATCGTATGGCGCTTCCAGCCTTGAAGACGGCACTGAAAACCAAACGCGCGAACGAACGCCGTCCACAACGACACTGACGCGTCCTTCACCTCGTTTCCGACCTTCGACATTTCATGCGTTGCCTTCCGGGCCGTGAATCCCCCACTGCGAGGGGTCCGTCACAAAACCGCCGCACGCAGTGCGGCGCTACACGCTTCGCGCCTATCGTGTCCCGGATTTGAATCCGCGAGATCCGTAGCTTCTTCTCTTATCCGTGTGTTCCGTGTAATCCGTGGTTAAAACACGTGTGCCGGCGGCGCTTCTCCACCGCTTATCAGCGGCGGCTACCCCCACGCAAATAGCGAATAGCGGATAGCGGATAGCGAGAACGCTCAGGGGGCAGTCACAAAGCCGCCGCACGCAGTGCGGCGCTACACGCTTCGCGTCCATCATCTGGCGGGCAGTGACGGGAACCGCCTCGCGCGCCGCCCAAGCGTGCTCGACAGAGCCGCGGGCGCGCGATGGCAAGTCAGTTGCGGCGTTTCGATCAGCGGAAACGGACGAGGTGACTTTGAGGCGCAGCCGGACTTTGGCGGGGTGAACTGGCCTTCCGGGCCGTGAACCCCCAGCCAAAGCCCGGATCCGCCCAAAAGCACCCGGCCGTTGACGCCGAAACGGCGCAACCCGCACACGCAACCCGCCCGGAAGACCGCTTTTCCACCGCTTATCAGCGGCGGCTACCCCCAGGCAAATAGCGGATAGCGAATAGCGAATAGCGAAGTGCGAATCAGATCTTGGAGAGCTCCAGATCGTCGCGCTCCTTGAGCCCAATCAGGCTGAGGATGCGGTCCAGATCGTCGGGCGAATAGAAATCGACCTCGATCCGGCCCTTGGACGTCTTCCCGTCGGCCATCTTCCGGGCCGCCACCAGCCGCACGCTGGTTCCAAAATGACGATGCAGCAGGTCCGACAGATGCGCCAGGTGCGTGGCCGGCACGTTCGGCTCCTGCACCACAGGGACCTTCTTCGGCTTGCCCGCGCGGTTCAGCAGGCGCTCCAGGTCGCGGACCGAGAGCCCTTCCTTCACCGTCTGCAGCGCCAACATCCGCTGCCGGTCCTCATCGGCCACGCCCAGCAGCACCTTGCCGTGCCCCGGCGACAACCGCTTCTCCGCCAGCATCTGCCGCACCGGCGCCGCGAGATTGAGCAGCCGCATCGTGTTGGCCACCGACGCGCGCGCCTTGCCCGTGCGCGTGGCGATCTGGTCCTGCGTCAGCGAAAACTTCTCGGCCAGCGCGCGGTAGGCCTCCGCCTCTTCCACCACGTTCAAATCCTCGCGCTGCACGTTCTCGATCACGGCCACCTCGAGGGCATCCCTGTCGGCCGCCTCCATGACGATCACCGGCACGTCGGGCAGCCCCGCCGCCATCGAGGCGCGCCACCGGCGCTCGCCCGCGATCAGCTCGTACTTGCTCCCCACCCGCCGCACCAGCAGCGGCTGCAGCACGCCCCGCTCCTTGACCGAGGCCGCCAGCTCCTCCAGCGCCTCGGGCGCAAAGGTGCGCCGCGGCTGCCAGGGGCTCGGCGTCACCTGCGACACCGGCACCCGCATCACGCCCTTGTCGCGCGCAGCGGGAGCGGCGCCCTTGCCCGGCGCTTCCGCCGGCGCATTCCCCGCGGGAGCCGCCGCGGGATTACGGATCAGCGCGTTCAAACCCCGGCCCAAGCCTCGCTTCGGTGCATTCATCGGCGGCCTCCTACGGATATTGTCCCGGACCGCTCATGCCCGTATTCTCGGGCAGGCCGAACAGGATGTTCATGTTTTGCAGGGCGTTGCCGGCCTGCCCCTTCATCAAATTGTCGATGTGGCTGACCACCCGCAGGCGGCGCGTGCGCTCGTCCACGTCCACGATCAGGTTGCAGAAGTTGCTGCCCCGCACGTGCGCGGTGCCCACGCCCGACTGCCGGTCGCAAAGCCGCACAAACCCGTTGCTTCCATGATAGGCCCGGTAGGCCTCCTGCACGTCGGCCGGCGTGATGCCGGCAGCCAGGGTGCCGTAGAGGCAGGACATAATCCCTCGGCAAACCGGAACGACCTGCGCCGTGAAGGTCACCTGGATCGGCCGCCCCGCCAGCCGGCCCAGCTCCCGCTCCACCTCCATGACGTGCTGGTGCCCCGTCAGCCGGTAGGCGGTCATGTTCTCGTACCGCGCCGGGTAGTGATGGATGGCCGAGGCCTTCTTGCCCGCGCCGGAGACGCCGGTCTTGCAGTCGCAGATCACGCTCTCCAGGTCCACCAGCTTCGACTGGACCGCCGGGGCCAGCCCGAGCAGGCAGCTCACGGCGAAGCAGCCGGGGTTGCCCAGCAGCCGCGTTCCCTTGCCATACTCCTTGCGCCGCAGCTCCGGCAGCCCGTAGAGGCTCTGCGTCAGCAGGTCGGGCGCCTGGTGAACGGGATCGCGCCCGATGCGGCGGGCGTACTCGGCGTAGTCCTCCACCGAGTTGAAGCGGAAGTCGCCGCTGTAGTCGATGACCTTGGCGCCCTTCGCCAGCTCGGCGCGGGCCTGGACCATGCCAACGCCGTCCGGCGTGGAGAAAAACACGACATCCGCCGGCTCCTGGGCCGCCGGATCGTCGGGCTTGAGGATCATCAAATCGCAGAAGCCCTGCAAATGGGGGTACAGCTTGCTCATCGGCATGCCGGTCTCGGTGGCCGCCACCAGGCAGGTCAGCTTCGCCTCGGGATGGCGCAGCAGCAGCTCCGTGATGCCCACGCCCCCGTAGCCGCCCGCGCCCACAACTTTAGCCTTGATCATCGTCATCCCCTTCGTGCCGCGGAGGCGGCGGTTTGTGCAGCGTCGTGAGGTAGGAGAGAATCCCCCTCGCCACGCCCGCGGCGACCCGGTCGCGGTACACCCGGCTGATCAGCAGCGACTCCTCGCCGGAGTTGGTCAGGAACCCGATCTCCACCAGCACCCCGGGCACCGGCGAGTTCTTGATCACCGCGAACCGCGCCCGCTTCACGCCCCGGTCGTCGGCGCCGGTGTAATCGAGCAGGTTCCGCTGGATCGCATAGGCCAGCCTCACGTTCAGCACGCCGGTGTAGTTGCCGGGATACACCCGCTCGTCTTCCTTCCCGCCCGCCGTGGCCGAATAGCCGGGCGAGGCGGTCACGAACGTCTCGATTCCATTCACGGCCGGATTGACCGTGGCGTTGACGTGGAGGGCGACGAACGCGTCGGGCCTGGTTTTGCGATTCGACATGATCCGGTCGTCCAGGCTCATCGACCGGTTGGCGTCCCGGGTGTAGCGCACGCTCACCCCGCGGCTTTCCAGCAGCTTGCCGATCCGGCGGACCACGTCCAGCGTCACGCGCGACTCCTCCAGCCCGCGCCGGCTGATGGCGCCCTTGTCCGCCCCGCCGTGTCCGGCATCCAGCAGCACCAGGTCCGCCGTCTTCCGGTTCCGGAGGGGAATCGATATCCAGGTGAACCCGACGCCTTCGGCCCAATCGACCTTGTCGATGAACCAGCTCGGCCCCTCATGGGCCACCGCGCCGTTCAGGTAAACGCCCACGCCGTCGAACTCGATGCGCCGGCTGTTCGCCTTCACCACGATCGTGTGGAACCGGTTGCTGAACACGGAAGA
>CAXNFL010000072.1:0-8807 GCA_964201555.1 Kiritimatiellia bacterium | reverse complement strand
TCATGAAGTCATGGAGCCCTATCCCTGCCTATGCGAATCGCCTGACGCCAGGGAAATCGAGTGGTCGCTTCGCATGAAGGTGATGAACCACGAAACCGTCGACGACGACAAGGTCATCTCTCCCACTTTCACGGTTCCTTGGCGCATCGAGTTTCGCCCCTTCAATATGGATTTTTCGGTGAACACGGCCAAGGATGCCAACGGCCGCTCCCTGGGCTACGCGCAAGCCCATCATCCGGTTTCGGATCTCGACCGCGATCTGCCGGCCCTTCCGCGCTCCACGTTCCGCGTCGACCGTGACGCCACGCAGGTTAAGGCCAACCTGGCGGAGGATCTGATCGGCGACATCCTTCCGGTGACCCTTCAAAACCAGTCGCTTCGCTGGGTCCTGGGCCCCTCGCGCTACGCCATCATGCTGATGGGGGACGAGGCCTTCATGATGGCCATGGCGGATCATCCGGACGGTATCCGGAACCTGTACGACCGGATTCGCGACGAGCTTCTGGCTTACATGGATTGGCAGGAGGCGGAAGGGCTGCTGACGTTAAACAACGACAACGATTTTATCGGATCGGGCAGCTACGGCTTCACGCGCGATTTGCCCCGGCCCGGATCCGGATCCCCGGTCCGGATGCACGACTTATGGGGCAACGTCAACTCCCAGGAAACCATCTGTGTTTCCCCGGCCATGTTCGAGGAGCTGGTCTATTCCGCCTATGCCGCGGTCGCCGCGCGCTTCGGTTTGACGTATTATGGATGCTGTGAGCCGGTGCACGCGCTCTGGGAAAGCTGCATTTCGAAACTGCCGAACCTGCGCAAGGTTTCCATTTCCGCCTGGTGCAACGAGCAGACCATGGGCGACTACCTGCGCGGAGGCTCGATTATCTACTCGAGAAAGCCCAGTCCCAACTTCATCGGGATCGGCGGATTCGACGAGAGCGCATTCCGCGTGCATATCCTGAAAACATTGAGCGCCGCCCGCGGCTGTCCGCTGGAGTTTATTTTCAGGGATATCTATTCCCTTAAAGGGGATCTCGGCCGCGCCGGACGGGCTGTCCGGATTGTCCGGGAATGCATTGACGCGGCCCGGTGATCAGTCGGCAAAGGCGAAGCCCACGGGCGAGGGGATGCCCGCCAGGCCGCCCCGTTTTTCAAGCCCCCCGGTCAGGGGGTTTATGGCAAAGCAGTCGATCCGGTCCGCGTGCTGCCCCGCGGCGTAAAGGAATCGACCGTCCGGCGATATAATCATGCCGCGCGGCCAGTTCGCCGTGGGTGACCGGCCGATGATGGCCGGGGACCCATCCGGCTGCAGGGCCAGCGCCACCACATCGTCCAGCCCGCGATTCGTCGCATACAGCCATCGTCCGTTCGGATGCAACCGGATTTCTGCCGCCCAGCTTTCACCCTTGAAATCGGGCGGCAGCAAGGGCCAGTGACCCAAGAGGCGGTAGTCCGCTCCTTCTTTCCGAAACCCGATTACGGTGGAATCCAGCTCCCCGATGACCCAGAGCAGCGCGCCGTCCGCCGAAAAGACCATATGCCGCGGGCCTGAGCCGGACGGGCAGGAAAGCGGCTCGATGGGCTTCGCGCTCTCCCGCTCTATCCGATACCGGTAAATCAGATCCACTCCCAGATCGGCGGAAAACAGCGTCTTTCCATCCGGCGAGGCGAGTGCCGAATGGACATGGGGCCCTTCCTGCCTCGAGGCCATGGGGCCATGCCCTTCGATCCTGAACACATTTTCAACGGTCGTTGGTAATCCGTCCGGCGCAAGGGCGATGATATACAACTCGCCGGTCTTGTACTGCGACACGGCCAGCCGGCGCCCGCCGTCGAACACCGATACGTGACACGGCGAGCCCATGCCGCAGGGCAGGGAGCAGCGATGCTCCAGGGCGCCGCCGCGGCCTTTCATCCGGAAAGCGGCTATGCCTCCTCGCCGGGGCGGGGTGTCCTCACTCATTTCGCACACCGTGTAAACCCAGTCGCCCTGGCAGGCGATATACGTCGGGTTGATGACGGGCGAGGGAAGCAACGGTTCGGCCAGCGGCGTCAAGGCGCCCGTTTCAGAATCGGCTTCGCAGGCGTAAAGGCCGCGGGAGTCGCGGTCCGAATACGTGCCAATGAAAAGCAATCGTTTCACGACTTAATTCCCAAGTCGTTCAGAACTTTCTCAACAAAGAGACCATCGCGGCGGGCATTTTCAAGAACAGGGGTGATGTTGAACGGGCCGTCATTCTGGATGCACTCCTTGACAAATTCAAGGGTCATCGTGGCATTAGGATTGCGACGCAGGATATGCGGAATGATCGTTTTGTAATCCAACGCCGCCTCTTCCAACAGGTCGTATTTGCCGCCTTTATCTTTCACTTGAGGGGCCTGCAGATGGATGTGGCTGATTTTGCCGGCAAACTGATCGGCCAACGCCAGGGCCTTGGGCGTGTCGGTGAAATCATAGGGCTGATAACAAATGGAAAAATCCAATCCCGGAAAGCGCTTCATAAAGGCGATGCCGCAGTCCACAGGATCGAACATCGTATGCGCATGAAGCTCGGCTGTCATGGAAATGCCCCGCGACTTGGCCTCGCGAAACCACGCGTCAAAGCGTTCGGCCGTCTGTTCCACCAGCTCGGGTGTCGCGGCTGACCCTTTTAAGCCGACGCCCAGCATGATCTTCAGCGTACGCGTGCCCAGGACTTCGGCCTTGTCGAGCACATCGGCCTGGATCCGCTCTTCCTCGCGCCGCTCCAGACCCTCCAGGATGAAAGAGGGATAAACCCCGATATAGGGGAACGACAAGCCCTGCTCATCCGCCTTGGCTTTGACTTCGCGAATCTCTTTCAGGTACCGCGTGGAGACGTGCCACTGCCAGACCTCGAGTTTGTCGAAACCGTAAGAGCTGACAAGCGGGAGGAGCTCCATCAGGGAATATTTCGGGTTGCGTTTGCCGGTCCACCGGTTCGGTTCCAGGGCAACAGTTCCAAGAATAGCTTTCATTTAAAACTCCTGATCAATCTTTGTTTTTACTATGCCATATCACATTTTGAAAGGCGAGCGCTTCTGAAAGGAGTTGATCCTTCTTGAAAAGCGGGCCGCTAACCGCTAGGATGGCGCCCTTAAACGAGGTCCCATGGCATCGATGAATTACATCAGCACGCGGGGCGGCGGCCAGCCCCTGGAGTTCCAGCAAGCCGTCATGACCGGCCTGGCCCGGGACGGCGGCCTCCTGCTGCCCGCCTCCATTCCGGACGTCTCGGACCGTCTCGCCGCCTGGCGCGGCCTTTCCTACACGGACCTGGCCTTCGAGATCATGCACCTGTATGTGGACATTCCCGATGAGGATCTGCGCCGGATCATTTCGGAAAGTTACGCCACGTTCCGCCATCCCGCCATCACCCCCGTCGTCAAGGTCGGGAACCTGCATGTGCTTGAGCTATTCCATGGGCCGACCCTGGCCTTCAAGGACATCGCTCTCCAATTTCTTGGCGGCGTCTTTGAGTACATCCTGGCCAACCAGGGCGGCCAGCTCAATATCGTGGCCGCCACGAGCGGGGACACCGGCTCCGCCGCCATCTACGGCGTCCGCGGCCGCGAGGGTATCCGCATCTTCGTGCTGTTTCCGAAGGGGCGCGTCAGCCCCGTGCAGGAACGGCAGATGACCTCCGTGCTCGACGACAATGTCTTCTGCCTTTCCGTCGACGGCACGTTCGACGATTGCCAGGGCATCGTCAAAAGCCTGTTCAACGACCTGGATTTTCGCGACGCCAACTCCCTGGGCGCCGTGAACTCCATCAACTGGGCGCGCATCCTGGCCCAGGTTGTCTACTACTTCTTCGCCGCCTTCCGCGTACAGGACTCCACCGGCGCGGCGCGGGTCCGCTTCACCGTGCCGACCGGCAACTTTGGTGACATCTTCGCCGGCTACGTGGCCGCCCGCATGGGCCTTCCCATCGGCCGGCTGGTTCTTGCCGCCAATGCCAACGATATCCTCGCCCGCTTCTTCAACTCCGGAGTCTACGAGCCCGGCGATGTGCATGTCACGCCCAGCCCGTCGATGGACATCCAGGTGGCCAGCAATTTCGAGCGTTACCTGTATTACAGGGCAGGGGGCGATCCCGCCGATGTCCGGACCTGGATGGAAAACTTCCGCAAAGACGGCCGCCTGACGGTTAGCGACTGGCAATCTCATCCCGAAACCCTTATCGCCGCCGGTTCCGCCTCGACAGCCGAAACGCTGGAGGTCATTCGTAAAACCTGGGCCGACCACGCCTACCTGGCCGATCCGCACACCGCTGTCGGACTCGCCTGCGCGGCCAGCCATCTCGATCCGAACGAGCCCATGATCTGCCTGGCCACCGCGCATCCCGCCAAGTTCGGCGAAGCCATTCGCGAGGCGACCGGGGAAGATCTGGCCCATCATCCGCTGCTCGATGCGCTGGCCACGCTGCCCGTCCGCTGCACGGCCATTTCCGGCACCACCGACGACATCCGTCGCTTTGTCTCCGATCACATCGTTTCCAGCCCCTAACAAGGATCCCCGCATGCTTCAGCCTTTGAAGAAAACCGCAAATACCCCGCCCCAGGGGCCTATCGTTCTCGCCATCCTGGACGGCTTCGGACTCTCCGACCACGTGGAAGGCAACGCCATTCGCAGCGGGTACACCCCCCATCTCAACGCCTTGATGAAGAAGGCGCTGGTCACCAGCCTCAAGGCCCACGGCACGGCTGTCGGCCTGCCCTCCGATGAGGACATGGGCAACAGCGAAGTCGGCCACAATGCCATCGGCTGCGGCCGCGTCTTCGCCCAGGGCGCCAAGCTGGTGACCGAAGCCATCCAGACCGGAGCGCTCTTCCGCGGGCACGCCTGGAAGGAGATCGCCGACAACTGCCTGCAGCATCCGTCCACGCTGCATTTCATCGGCCTGTTTTCCGATGGCAATGTGCACAGCCATCTCGACCATCTGAAGGCAATGCTCGAGGAAGCGAAGAAGTCGGGCATCAAGACCGCCCGACTCCACATTCTTTTGGATGGCCGCGATGTCGGCGAAACCAGCGCGCTGGAGTATGTCGATCCCTTCGAGCAATACCTGGCCACGTTGAATGCCGGCGGCGCCGTGGATTACCGGATTGCCTCCGGCGGCGGTCGCATGTCCATCACCATGGACCGCTACAATGCCGATTGGGGCATGGTCCAGCGCGGCTGGGACACACACGTGCGCGGCAAGGGGCCCCAGTTCGCCTCCGCCCGCGAGGCCATTGTGTCGCACCGCAAGACCCGCCCCGGCGTCATCGACCAGGATCTGCCCGCCTTTGTCATCGCCAGCAACGGCCAGCCCATCGGCACTATCCATGACAACGACAGCGTGGTCTTCTTCAACTTCCGAGGCGACCGGGCCATCGAGATCACGAAGGCGTTCGAGGAGGACGCGCTGGACCGGATCGATCGCAACCCGCGCCCGAAGGTTGTGTACGCCGGCATGATGCAGTACGATGGCGACCTGAAGCTGCCCAAGCGTTTCCTGGTCACGCCGCCGGCCATCGATCGCACCATGGGCGAGTTCCTGGCCGCCACGGGCGTGTCCACCTACGCTATCAGCGAAACCCAGAAATACGGCCACGTGACCTATTTCTTCAACGGGAACCGGTCGGATAAGTTCAATGAAAAGCTTGAGACCTACGTGGAAGTGACCTCGGACGTCATTCCGTTCGAGCAGCGCCCGTGGATGAAATCGGCCGAAATCACCGACACCCTGTGCTCCGCCATCACCAGCGGCAAGTACCGGTTCCTGCGCGTCAATTATCCCAACGGCGACATGGTGGGCCACACCGGTGTTTTCCAGGCCGTGCAGATCGCGGTGGAATCCGTGGACCTCGCGCTGAGCCGGCTCATCAAGGCGGTCGAGGCGGCGAAGGGCGTTCTCATTGTTTCGGCCGATCACGGCAACGCCGAGGATATGTTCGAGCGGAACAAGAAGACCGGCAAGGTGACGGTCGATCCCGAAACCGGCGCTCCCAAGATGAAGACGGCCCATTCCCTGAATCCGGTTCCGTGCCTGATCTACGACACCACGCAGAGCGGGAAGATCACGCTGGCCGCCCACAGCGGCCTCGGCATCTCCAGCTTGGCGGCCACCGTCATCCGCCTGCTGGGCTACGAGCCGCCGGCCGATTACGATCCCTCCGTGGTCGATCTCGCATGACCGTTCACCGGCAGTGCACCCGTTGCGGAAACTGCTGCCGCTGGGCGGGGTATGTGCGGTTGGAGAAGGGGGAGCCGGATGCCATCGCCGGGCACCTGAACCTGGCCCCGGATGTTTTCCTGGACCGGTTTACGCGCTTGACCGATGACCGCCGCGGGCTTAGTCTGATTGAGAAACCGGATGGCTCCTGCATCTTCCTTGAGGGAGATAACGGCTGCCGGATCCAGCCGGTTAAACCCGCCCAATGCGCGGGTTTCCCCAACACCTGGAATTTTCCAGGCTTCGAGACCCAATGCCGTTCCAAGGTAATATATGAATAGCCGACCCGGCCGCGCCGATTCCGATGACATCCTGATGCTCCTGCAAAAGCAGGATTACGCCCCGATGAACGCCGCTGAAATTGCGACAGCCCTTCAGCTCAAGCCCAAGGACCGCAAAAAGATCAAAGGGCTACTCGACTCCATGGTACGCGAGGCCCGGATCGTGATCCTGCGCCACGACAAGTACGGGCTGGGGGATCCGGCTGACCTGATCACCGGCCGCCTCGAAATCCGCCGCTCCGGCGGCGTGATCAGCACGGCCGACGGCACGCCTCTCCTGTTCATCCCCAAGGGGCAGCAGTCAACCGCGCTGCCGGGCGACCTGGTCACCGCCCGGCGGGATTCCAACCAGCCGCCGAAACCCGGAAAACTGGGCGAGGGCAAGATCGTCCGCATCGTCGAGCGCGGCCAGCGCATGGTGGTCGGTACCTTGCGGGCCGAGGGCAAGTTCTTCATCGTGGTGCCCATCGACCCGGCGTATGAGAAGGATTTCTATGTGGCCGATCCGAAAGGCGCCCGGCCCGGCGACCGCGTCGTCATCCAGTTCAGCTCCTGGGACAACAGCCATGTCAACCCCGAGGCGGATGTCGTCGATGTGATCGGCCCGTCGGACAACCCGTCCCTCGATACGATCACGATCATCCGCCACTTCGATCTGCCGCAGGAGTTCCCCGAGCTGGTGCTGCGTGAGGC
Organism: Kiritimatiellia bacterium; assembly: GCA_964201555.1. Lineage (GTDB taxonomy): Bacteria > Verrucomicrobiota > Kiritimatiellia > CAIKKV01 > CAIKKV01 > CAIKKV01. The sequence continues at coordinate 1,594 of CAXNFL010000072.1, read as the reverse complement.
CGAAGAGGCGGGCGGTCTGTCCACCCGGCCGGGCAAGCGGCTCGACCTGCGGGACGTCTACATATTCACGATCGACCCCGAGCGCGCCCGCGACTTCGATGACGCCATCTCCCTGGAAACCGATGCCCAGGGGCGCCGGGTGCTGGGTGTGCATATTGCCGACGTGGCCCATTTTATCCGCGAAGGCTCCGCCCTGGACAAGGAAGCCCACAAGCGCGGCACCAGCGTCTATTTCCCGGATGGCGTGCTTCCCATGCTGCCCGAACAGCTTTCCAACGGCATTTGCAGCCTGCGGCCCGACGAAGACCGCCTGGCCTTTTCGGTTTTCCTGACCTTCGACGACAAGGGCGTGGTGGTGGAGCGCTCGTTTGCCAAGAGCCAGATCCGTTCCCGTCTGCGGCTGACCTATGAGCAGGCGCTGGCCGTGCTGAATGGCAAGGAGCCGGCCGAGTTTCCGAATGAGGCGCGCACCCGCATCAAGAGCGTCAACGAGCTGGCCCGGCAGCTGCGCGGCCAGCGCTTCGCCCGCTATGCGCTGGATCTGGAAATGCCCGAGGTGGAGTTCGTCATGGGGCCCGAGCAGCTGATCACGGATATCCGCATCAGCGCCAGCGATCCGTCCCACCAGCTCATCGAGGAGTGCATGGTGGCGGCCAACGAGGCGGTCGACTGGGAGCTTAGCCGCCGCGGCCTGCAGCTGCTGCATCGCGTCCACGAGCCGCCGGCCGAGGAGAAAATCGCCGATCTTACCATGGAGCTGGAGGGCATGGGCTACAAGCCCGGCAACCTCAACATTCCGCGGAACCTGACGCAGTTCCTCGAGTCGATCCGCACCGATCCGCTGGCCCATCACATCCAAACCTCCGTGCTGCGGAGCATGAAAAGGGCCATGTATTCCCCCAAGCCTGACGGTCATTACGGACTGGCCAAGAAATACTACGCCCATTTCACGTCGCCCATCCGGCGGTACCCAGACCTGGTCGTGCATCGCATCCTGGCCGCCGTGCTGGCGGGGGTGAAGCCGCCGTACCAGAACGATCGCTTGCCCATGCTGGCCGAGCACTGCTCCCTCACCGAAAAGAAGGCCGAGGAAGCCGAGCGCAGCCTCATGGAGATCAAGAAGTACCGGTATCTGGAGCAGCAATTGCAGCAGAAGAGCCAGCAAGAGTACGAGGCCGTCATTGTCACGGTGACGAACTTCGGCATGTTCGTGGAGCTGCTGGATCTCCAGTTGCAGGGCCTGGTCCATGTGTCTTCGATCTCACGGAACTTCGTCTCCTTCGACAGCGCCCGCAAGGCGCTTCGCAGCGGACCGGAAATCTATTCCATCGGCCTGAAGGTCAAGGTGCGCATCGCGAAAATCGATTTCGACAAGCGCCGCCTTGATTTTGTGCTTTCGAGTGTTGAACGCCCGGCGGGGGGAGAGAAGGGGAATCGGCCCGCGCTTCGCCAGTCGCAAAATAACCGCGGAAAATCCAGGAAGCCCGATCGCCCGGCCAACGGAGGAGCCCCGGACGGCAAGGGGGGCTCATCCCGGCGCCGCGGGCGTCGTCATTAACCAGCAAAGGGGATTCACTTCGCCATGATCATCGAT